>CAJFOF010000010.1 GCA_904395885.1 uncultured Lachnospiraceae bacterium | reverse complement strand
CGGGCCTGCCGCCGATTCCCGGCGTTAAATGAATCGAGTGTTCGAGACCTTCCACTCGTAAAACAAAACTAAAGGAGAGAATTGAATATGAAATCAAACAAGAAATCAGTGTACTATCTGGCTCAGGCGGCGGTGATAGCGGCGATCTATATCGTGCTGACTGTCTCATTTGCAGCCATCAGCTTCGGACCGGTGCAGTTCCGCATTTCGGAAGCCCTCTGTGTGCTGCCTTATTTTACACCGGCAGCGGTTCCGGGAGTAGTGATCGGCTGCCTGCTGTCTAATCTGTTGGCAGGAGCTATGCTGCCGGATGTGATTTTTGGGACTCTGGCTACCCTGATCGGAGCGGTAGGATCTTATGCGTTGAGGAAAAACCGCTGGATGGTCTGCATTCCTCCGATTTTGTCCAACGCTCTGATCATTCCCTTTGTTCTCCGCTATGCCTACGGATCAGAGGATCTGATTTTCTATATGATGATTACTGTGGGAATTGGGGAGATTCTGGCAGTAGGAGTTTTGGGCGGTATCCTGATGGGAGCGCTGGAGCGCTACAGAGGACTGCTGTTTAAGACGGTGGCTTGAGGATAAAAAACATAATAAAAGGCCGACCCCCGGGGGAGTCGCAGGGCGGATGTTGAGAAACCATCCGGCAGGCGGCTTCCCTTTTCTTTTCTTCCGTGTTTCTTTTTCGGCTTTCAGTTGATTTTCTATAGGGGCATTGATAAAATAGAAGTAAGATGTCGGGCTGGGGAGAGTTCTGCGCCCCGGTCTCACCGTCATAAACAAAAGAGGAGGAGCAGGATGGTACGGTTTACATATACAATTTCAGATATTCAGGGGCTTCACGCCAGAAATGCTCTGCAGCTTGCCAGGGCGGCGGAAGACTATAAATGCAGGATCCGGGTTTCCTGCCGGGAAAAGGATGTGGATGGAAAGCAGGTCCTGAGTTTGATGGAACTGGGAGGCCGGTGCGGAGATATACTGACCTTCACAATGGAGGGCGCTGACGAAGCGGAAGCCGGCGCATACTTTAAGGCGCTGGTGAAAGAAGTTCTTTAAAAAGACGAAATTATAGAGAAGGATGGAAAATAAGAAATGTATCAGATAGATTTTCAGAAACCTCAATCGATCCATTTTATTGGGATAGGAGGAATCAGCATGAGCGGCCTGGCGGAGATCCTGCTGCAGGAAGGGTTTGCCGTGTCTGGCTCTGATGCCCATGAAAGCGAGCTGACGGCTCGGCTGCAGAGTAAGGGAGCCACCATTTTTATCGGTCAAAGGGCCGCCAATATTCCGGAGAAAACAGAAGTGGTAGTATATACGGCAGCGATTCATCCGGATAATCCGGAATTTGCAGAGGCTGTCAGAAGGCAGATTCCCATACTGACCCGGGCTGAGCTTTTGGGTGAAATGATGCGTAATTATCATCAGGCTGTGGCTGTGTCCGGAACTCACGGAAAGACAACAACGACTTCCATGCTGACAGAGATCTTGCTGGCAGCAGGGGAAGATCCCACTATTTCTGTAGGCGGAATGCTGGATTCCATCGGGGGAAATATCAGGATCGGAGGACCGGAGTTGTTTGTGACAGAAGCCTGTGAATATACCAACAGTTTTCTCTCATTTTTTCCCACTATTGAGATTATCCTGAATGTAGAAGCCGATCATCTGGACTTTTTTAAAGATCTTGATGATATTCGTCATTCCTTTCGGCTCTTTGCAGAAAAACTGCCTGAGAGCGGTCTTTTGATCATAAACGGTGAGATCGCACATCTGGAAGAATTGACAAAAGACCTTCCCTGCCGGATTGTTACATTTGGGGACAGCGAAAACAGCACATACAGGGCGGAAAATATTGTTTATGACCAGTACGCCAGACCCTCCTATGATCTGATTGTAAATGGAAAGAAAGAGGATCACATCAGTCTGGGGGTTACGGGCCGCCACAATGTATGGAATTCTCTGGCCGCCATCGGGGCCGCCAGAGAATTAGGGATTCCTATGGAGGCAGTGAAAAAAGGGCTGGCTGGTTTTTCAGGCCCTCACCGCCGGTTTGAAAAAAAGGGCGAGCTTGGCGGAATTACCATTATAGACGACTATGCTCACCATCCGCAGGAGATACAGGCGACATTGTCTGCAGCAGCAAATTATCCCCATAAGAGACTCCTGTGTATTTTCCAGCCTCATACGTATACCAGAACAAAGGCTTTAATGGATGAATTTGCCCAGGCTTTATCTGCGGCAGATGAGGTCATTCTGGCGGATATTTACCCTGCCAGGGAGACGGATAATCTGGGAATCAGTTCCCAGGATCTGGCAGAAAAAATAAGGGAAAGAGGTACCAGTGTACATTATTTTCCGTCCTTTGATGAAATTGAAAGATTTATTTTGCAACATTGTATCAACGGGGATTTGTTGATAACTATGGGAGCTGGAGACATTGTGAAAGTGGGAGAACGGCTGTTAGGACAGTAATTATCCACATTATCCACATAGTTTTCAACATTTTATGTAAAGAAGCTATGTGGATTTTTTGATTAACATAAGAATCTGTCTGAAAATTTTATAATACTTGAATTTATAAGGGTTTCGACAGGATACAACAAGATTCGTGAAGGAAGAAAAGAAAGTTATCCACATTATCCACAAAATCCACAACGCAATTTGTGGAAAGACAGAGCTATTTTCATTTTTTGAAGTTTATGGTAGAATGAAACTGCCTAAAAACGGATAAAAAAGAATGAGGGACAGTATGGCATTTCGATTGACAGATCCGGCAGCGTCCAGGGTTACGGTAGTTGCCAATGAATTTATTGATAATTGTATGGTTTCAGCCAATGGGGAATATGTAAAAGTTTATCTCTATCTGCTGCGGCACCAGGCGGAACAGATAGAGATAGGGGATATTGCCGGTGCGCTGAATCACACGGAGGCGGATGTGCGCCGGGCATTGGCCTATTGGGAGCGGGCAGGTCTGGTCTGCTGTACGGAATCCCAGATTCCTGCCCGGAAAGCCGTACAGTCTCAGACAGAAGAAAAGCCATCCGCTGTTTCTCAGAGTTATGGACAGGATGATCTGAATCGTCTCAGCGGCGACGACGCGTTTGCCGAACTCCTTTATATCGCTCAAAAATATATGAATAAAGTTTTTTCTCAGCGGGAGTGCCAGATATTCGCATATCTGTATGATGGTCTCCATATGCGTCCGGATCTTCTGGAGTATTTGGTAGAATACTGTGTACAGCTGGGACACGCCAATATTCGCTATATAGAAGCGGTAGCTTTGAACTGGCATCAAAAGGGGATCACGACTGTGGACAGCGCCAGAACCTACGCTGTTTCATACAGCAAAGATTCGTTTGCTGTGATGAAAGCGTTCGGACTGACGGACAGGAAACCGGCGCCGGCAGAACAGCAGATAATTGAAAAATGGTTTCAGGAGTGGGGATTCACCAGGGAACTGGTTCTGGAAGCCTGCCGCCGGACGATAGAGGCAATTCATTCTCCCAGTTTTAAATATACGGATACCATCTTAAGCGATTGGAAAAAGGCAGGTGTCCACTGTATGGAAGACGTTTTGCGCCTGGACAGGGAACGGGGCAAGAAACGAGCCGAGGAGAAGGGCCGCCCGGTTTCCCAATCAGCTTCAGGCCGCCGAATCAGCAATCAGTTCCACAATTTTGAACAGAGAGACGTGGATTATGATGCGCTTATTCTGGAGCAGCTTAGACAGAAGTAGGAGGACATATGGCACTGAGTAATTCCCAGTACAATGCGATTATGAGGGAGTATGAAAGGCGGCAGATTGACAGCCGTCATGACAGGGAAAAGCGGGTGGAAGAAATTTATCGTAAAATTCCTGCCATCCGGGAGATCGACAGCGCCGTAGGCGCCAGAGCCGTGGAACGGGCCAGGCAGCTTCTGGAGGGCGATGACCAGGCCCGGAATTATCTGAAAAAAGAACTGGAAGATCTTGGAGAGCAGAGAGCGGCCCTCCTTGAAGCATATGGTTATCCGAAAGATTATATGGAGATGCGGTATGTTTGCCCGGACTGCCGGGACACCGGATATGTGAACGGAGAGAAATGCCACTGTTTTAAGCGGGCGCAGATGAAGCTCTTATATGCCCAGTCTAATATTGATAAAATTATCCAGAGAGAGAATTTTTCAACATTTTCTTATGACTGCTTTGATAATGTCCAGATTGTTCCGGCCGTCGGCAAGACGGTCGCCCAGTATATGAGAGAAGTAGCAGACAGGTGCCGTCGGTTTGTACGACAGTTTGATACGGAGAGAGGAAATATCCTTTTCACCGGAAACACCGGAGTGGGAAAGACTTTTTTAAGCAACTGCATAGCGAAAGAATTGATTGATCGATACTATTCTGTAATTTATTTATCTGCGGGAGATTTGTTTGATCTTTTTTCTAAAAACCGATTTGAGTTCCAGACAGAAGAAGAGATCCGGGACACCTGCCAGTCAGTGCTGACCTGCGATTTGCTGATTATTGATGACCTGGGAACAGAGGTCAATAACAGCTTTACTTCTTCTCAGCTTTTTTACTGTATCAATGACCGCTTGAACAATAGACGGTCTACCATAATCTCTACAAATTTGTCGCTGAATATGATGAGGGACAGCTATACCGACCGGGTGACATCCAGGATCGTCAGCGGCTATCAGATCATTCCTCTCTACGGGGAAGATTTGAGGCGGAGAAAGCTGAGGGGTTGACTAATTTTTAAGGGAATGTTATAAATTAGATGCTTATTATGCAACCAACTGATAAATGAAATGGAGGACGCGATGCTGTACGAAGAGAAAATTATCGAAACGATACCGGTAGGACCTTTGGGGCTGATCCCTTTGAAGAGCTGTAAGGCCTTGGGAGAGAAAGTAGACAAGTATCTGGTAGACTGGAGACGGGAACGGGAAAGCGAACATAAACACACCATTGCCTTTGCAGGTTATCAGAGAGATTCTTACATTATAGGGGCAAAGACGCCCAGATTTGGCTCAGGGGAAGGCAAGGGAACTCTGGAAGAATCCATTCGGGGCGACGATCTGTACCTGATGGTAGATGTCTGCAACTACAGCCTGACCTATTCTCTCTTTGGAATGACCAATCATATGTCGCCGGATGATCATTTTCAGGATTTGAAGAGAGTGATCGCCGCAGCGGCAGGGAAAGCCCGGAGAATCAATGTGATTATGCCGTTTTTGTACGAGAGCCGTCAGCATAAGCGTTCCAGCAGAGAATCTCTGGACTGTGCCATCGCTCTTCAGGAGCTGACCAGAATGGGCGTGGAAAACATTATTACTTTTGACGCTCACGATCCGAGAGTGCAGAATGCAATTCCCTTCAAGGGATTTGAGACCGTACAGCCAATTTATCAGTTTATCAAGCATTTGCTCCGGAATGAAACAGATCTGCAGATCGACAGCAATCACATGATGGTAATCAGCCCGGATGAGGGCGGAATGAACCGCGCCGTTTTCTTTGCAAACGTGCTTGGGTTGGATATGGGTATGTTTTATAAGAGAAGAGATTACACCAAGATTGTCAATGGCCGGAATCCCATTGTGGCCCATGAATTCCTGGGCAGCGATGTGGCCGGCAAGGACGTGCTGATTATCGACGATATGATCTCTTCCGGCGAGAGCATGCTGGATGTGGCAAAAGAGCTGAAGAAACGGAAAGCGAGAAAAGTTTTTATCTGCGCCACCTTTGGCCTGTTCACCAACGGCCTGGCCAAGTTTGATGAATACTATGAGAACGGGCTGATCGACAGGATTCTGACGACGAACCTGGTATACCAGACGCCGGATCTTTTGTCCAGACCCTACTACATTGATGTAGATATGAGCAAGTATATCGCTCTGATTATCGATAATCTGAATCATGACGCTTCTCTCAGCGAACTTCTTAACCCCACTAAGAGAATCAATAAGCTGCTGAATGCTTACAGGAGTAAGTAAGGCCAGCAGGAATACGGGCTGCCGCCAATGCGGCGGCCCGTTTTGGTTCGTCGTGAGCCGGCCTGGGATTGTTGCGAAAAATTTAAGAAAAGATTAGGTTGAGGTTTTCCGGGTTATTATATAAAATAATGTTGGGGGTCAGAGACAGCTCTGGCCCTGTGGTGCCCATGACCTGCAAAGCATTGAGAAAGGAGCCAGAACGGGCAGTTTATGAAAAAAGGATTATTGAAGATCGGGATACTGCTGCTGATCTTTCTGGCGGCGGTATCCGGTTATTTTATATGGACGCGGAATCAGAACCTTACAGAGAGTAATGAGAGAATCTATATTCCAATGCAGGAAAGCGCATTTCCTGTCATGTATATGGAAATGTTTGGAGAAGAGATGAATTGTCTCCAGGGGTATTCTCAGGACATGCGGGAAGCTGTGATGCGGGATACCCTGACTGTTCTTCCGCAGGATCGGAATCTGGCTATTCGGCTGGAACAGTATGAAGGGACTGTTACCGGGATTTATTATGAGATCCGCACCCTGGATCTGGAACGGCTGATTGAACGGACTCAAGTGGAGTCGTGGGAGACGACAGAAGACGGAATCCGGGCAGTTTTGCCGATACAGAATCTACTTACGAAAGATCAGGAGTATTTGCTGAGTTTATCTGTAACAACGGAAGAGAATGGTACGATCGGCTACTATACCAGGATTGTCTGGACAGATAATCAGAATATTAAATCTATGATTGATCTGGCCAGAGATTTTACCTCAAAGACGTTTCATTATGAAGACGCTTCTGAACTGACCATGTACCTGGAACCCGATGCAGCGGCAGACAATAGCTCTCTGGGACGGGTCGATATCCATTCCAATTTTTCCCAGATCACTTGGGGCGGTCTGGCGATGGAACAGAGGGGCGAGATACAGGTGTTTTTAAAAGAGCTGGATGGTATTATGGCCCAGATCGAGCTGAAATATCTGGCAGAGCGCACGACTGAAAATGGAGTGGAAGAGATTTATGAGGTGACAGACGATTTCACACTGAAATGGAACCAACAGCGAATCTATATGATGGATTTTGACCGTCGGGTAAACCAGATTTTTACCGGCGGCCGGGAGCTGTTCAGCGGAAAGCGGATTTTGCTGGGAATTACCAATGATGACGAGGTAAGCGCTGAAAAGAGTCCCAATGGAAATAACATTGCGTTTGCGGTAAACCGGGATCTGTGGCTCTATGACCAGTCTGAGCAGAGAGCCGTCAGCGTTTTCTCTTTCCGAAGTGAAGAAAATGCGTACAGATATGAGTTTGACAACCACGATGTAAAGATTCTGCAGGTGACCGATGAAGGCGATGTGGACTTCCTTGTTTACGGATACATGAATCGCGGCGTCCATGAGGGCCAGATGGGAATCGGTGTGTACCATTATTCTCAAAAGGAAGAAGCTCTTGCGGAACTGTTCTTTGCACCTGCCATCTGCTCTTTTGAGGAATTGGATCAGGATATGGACCGGTTGTGCTATCTGTCCGGCAGCGGGATGCTGTACCTGATGAAAGAAAACAGTATATATGGTATTGACCTGAGCAGCCGAGAGTATGTGGTTCTGGCAGACGGGCTGGAAGAGGGAACCTATTCGATCAGCGAGAGCGGCCGGAGGCTGGCATGGCAGAATGGCCGCGGCCGGAATGAGGCTGAGAGCATCAGCCTGATGGAGCTGGAAACCGGGGCGCTTCAGACACTTGAGGCTCCGGAGGGAGATTGTATCCGGTGCCTAGGCTTTGTCGGGGAAGATTTTCTGTACGGTCTGGCCCACAGCGGTGACCAGTGGATTGTCAATGGCCGCTTGGAGGAGGTTCCTATGTATGCCCTGGAGATTTTCGGGAGCAATGGGGAACTCCAGACGCGCTATGAGCGGGACGGCCGCTATATTGCCAATGTGACAGTAGATGAGAGCCGGATCCATTTGAGTCAGATCGTTGGGAGTTCCGGAAATTCCTACAGCATTGTGGATAACGATACGATTGTCTGCAACGCTGAAGTGGCAACCGACGCTTTGGAGGGGATCGGATGGTATGCATCCGCTGACAGAGGAAGATTGTATTTTGTTCAACTGACCTCTGACGTGAAGAGCAGCGACAGCATTGACACAGCGGCTCCCCGCAGAGTTTCGTATGATGATACGGTTATTCTCCAACTGACAGGGACAAATGCTGACACAGGAATGAAATTTTATGCATATGGAAATGGCCATCTGACAGGAATCACGCAGAATTTCGCTGAGGCTGTAAAGATGGCGTACGAGGATATGGGTGTAGTGACCGATCAGGACCAGAACGTTCTTTGGAACCGGGTGAATCGCTCGGACGCACATACGATCCGGGATGCCGGGAACGCCGGATACAGGCTGACCAGCCATTTGGAAGAACTGAACGAGAGCCAGAAATTTTCAGACGGAGTCATTGGCCTGGACGGCCGGGGGCTGACACTGAACCAGGTCTTATACTTTATTGACCAGGGATGCCCGGTAGTTGCGTTTACCGGTGAGGGACAGTATGTGCTCCTGACAGGGTTCGACCAATTCAACGTGACGTTGTACAATCCGGAATCTGGAGAAAGCTGGAAAATGGGACTCAATGATGCTTCCGAATATTTCCAAAACTTACAAAATGACTTTATCTGCGGGCTTTTTGCGGGATAAAACAGGGGATTGCTCTTTACAAGTCTCGTTTTTATGCTATAATCAATATGCATCGTAAAAGACTTAATATTTTCGTAAAGATTTTTTTCGAATTGTAATATAAGCGCCGGCAGCTTTCCGGTCGGCATTAGGATTTAGGAGAATAAGATGGAACAGTATATCATGAAAGGCGGCAATCCCTTAGTTGGAGAAGTCACCGTAAGCGGCGCCAAAAATGCTGCGCTGGGGATTCTGACCGCAGCGATCATGACCGACGAAGACGTACTGATAGAGAATCTTCCGGATGTCCGTGACATCAATGTCATGCTGGAAGCAATCGAGGAGATTGGGGCAAGAGTAGAACGGGTGGACCGGCATACAGTGCGGATCAACGCATCAACGATCCAGGAAATATCGGTTGACGATGAATATATCCGGAGAATTCGGGCGTCCTATTATTTTATCGGCGCTCTTCTGGGAAAGTACAAGAGTGCACAGGTTCCCCTTCCAGGCGGCTGCAATATTGGAAGCCGTCCCATTGACCAGCATTTAAAAGGATTTCGCGCCCTGGGCGGCGACGTCCGTATTGAGGGCGGTGCGGTGATTGTTCACGCCATTGACCTGGTAGGCAGCCATATTTACCTGGATGTGGTCTCGGTTGGGGCTACGATTAACATTATGATGGCGGCGACTCTGGCAGAGGGACTGACGATTCTGGAGAATGTTGCGAAAGAACCCCATGTGGTTGATGTGGCAAATTTCCTGAACAGCATGGGAGCCAATATTAAAGGAGCCGGGACAGACACCATCCGCATACGCGGTGTGAAGAAGCTCCATGGAACCGAGTATTCTATCATTCCGGATCAGATCGAGGCGGGGACTTTCATGTGTGCAGCGGCTGTGACACGGGGAGACGTGATGGTAAAAAATGTGATTCCAAAACATTTGGAGGCGATCACGGCGAAACTTTTAGAGATCGGCTGTGAAGTTATTGAGTTCGATGATGCTGTCAGAGTGGTGGGAAAGCCAGTTCAGCGCCACACGGATATTAAGACGCTGCCTTACCCCGGATTCCCGACAGATATGCAGCCGCAGATGACAGTAACCTTGGCGCTGGCTGCCGGAACCAGTATGGTGACAGAGAGCATTTTTGAGAACCGTTTTAAATATGTGGACGAGCTTGCCCGAATGGGAAGCTGCATCAAGGTAGAAGGAAACGTAGCGGTGATCGACGGCGTGAAGCGCCTGACCGGAGCACAGGTCAATGCGCCGGATCTGAGAGCAGGGGCGGCGCTGGTGCTGGCTGGTCTGGCGGCAGAGGGCGTTACCGAGGTAGACGAGATCGGCTATATCCAGAGAGGCTATGAGTGCTTTGAAGAAAAACTCCAGGGCCTTGGGGCTATGATTGAGAAGGTGGATTCCGAGAAGGATGCCCAGAAGTTTCGTTTGAAAGTGGGCTGAGACAGGTATTGACACGTCTGTTAAAATACGCTATAGTTAGTTAGTAACAAATAAAAGATAATTGAAAAGTTCACAATATCCCTTATTCAGAGTGATGGAGGTACAAAGGACCTGTGAAGTCACGGCAACCCCGGTCAGGCAGACTGCCTAAGGGCCGGAAGGTGCCAACCTGAGCGAGGAGCTGTCTGCCCGGAGGAGCGGCAACTGATCGAGCAATAAGAGGATTTGAAGATATTGATTTCAAGTCCACATTGCTGTGGGCTTTTCTTTTGCTTAGGGGGAAGGCAGTGGCCTTCTCCGGGACAAAATAGTTTGTCCTGTGCAAATCGTTTTACACAAGATCAGGAGGATAATTTATGGAAAGACGTTTATTTACTTCAGAATCTGTAACAGAAGGCCATCCGGATAAAATGTGCGATGCCATTTCTGATGCGATTTTAGACGCGCTGATGGAACAGGATCCTATGAGCCGCGTGGCCTGCGAGACCGCTGTGACTACAGGGCTGGTTCTGGTAATGGGAGAGATTACGACGAAAGCTTATGTGGACATCCAGAAGATCGTCCGGGAGACCGTTCGCGAGATCGGCTATGACAGGGCAAAATACGGGTTTGACTGCGATACATGCGGTGTGATTACAGCGATTGACGAACAGTCTGCCGATATTGCACTGGGGGTTGATAAGGCTTTGGAGGCCAAGGAAAACACAATGTCTGACACCGAGATCGATGCAATCGGCGCAGGCGATCAGGGTATGATGTTTGGCTTTGCCACAAACGAGACAGAGGAATACATGCCCTACGCCATTTCTCTGGCTCATAAGCTGGCTCGCCGTCTGACAGAGGTACGCAAAAACGGCACGTTAAAGTACCTGCGCCCGGATGGAAAGACCCAGGTGACAGTAGAATATGACGAAAATGGAAAGCCGTTCCGTCTCGATGCTGTCGTTCTGTCTACGCAGCACGACGATGTTGTAACACAGGAACAGATTCATCAGGATATCAAAAAGTATGTATTTGACGCCATTCTCCCGGCGGAAATGGTAGACGAGAATACGAAATTTTTCATCAATCCTACAGGGCGATTCGTAATCGGCGGCCCTCACGGAGACAGCGGTCTGACCGGCCGGAAGATCATTGTAGATACTTACGGCGGATATGCCCGGCACGGCGGCGGTGCATTCTCTGGAAAGGACTGCACCAAGGTAGACAGATCTGCGGCTTACGCGGCGCGTTACGTGGCTAAGAACATCGTAGCGGCAGGGCTGGCTGACAAGTGTGAGATTCAGTTGTCCTATGCCATCGGCGTAGCTCATCCCACCTCCATCATGGTAGACACCTACGGAACCGGAAAAGTGAGCGATGAAAAGCTGGTAGAGATCATCCGGGAAAATTTTGATCTGCGTCCGGCTGGTATTATTCAGATGCTGGATCTGCGCCGCCCCATCTACAAGCAGACGGCGGCCTACGGCCACTTCGGGAGAAACGACCTGGATCTGCCGTGGGAGAAACTGGACAGGGTAGATACTTTGAAAAAATATTTATAGACGACAGAAAGGGCTGTGTGCGGGGAGTATCCGGCACACAGCCCTCTTTTGGCTGAAGGAGGTTTCCATGAAATCAATGACAGTAAGGCTGGATGGCGTCAGGGAAGACGGCCGGACATTTTCGATTCCCGTTACAGTTCTCTTTTCTGCCCGCAAAACGCTGGGACTGGAAGTGAAGGCGGATGGGACTGCCATTGCACGAATGCCCGGGAAAGTGGGCCGGGAGACAGCTTTACAGTTTATAGAAAAGCACAAAACGTGGATCATAGCCAAGTGGATGCAGGCGGAGGAGCGCCGTTTGCATGAAGAGAGCCGGGAGCTGAAAGACTATGAGAAAGACCCCGATAAAAAAGCCGTTTACCGCGAGATGGCCAGGAGAAAAATTACAGAGCGAACAGAGTACTTTGCCAGGCAGATGGGAATCAGTTGGAAGAGGATTTTTATCAAGGAGACAAAGACCCGGTGGGGAAGCTGCAGCCAGGCAGGAAATTTGAATTTTAACTGGAAGCTGGTTCTGATGCCGCCGGAGATCCTGGACTATGTGGTGGTCCATGAGCTGGCTCACAGAAAAGAAATGAACCATTCTCCGCTTTTCTGGAAGGAAGTTGCGGCTGTTCTTCCGGATTACAGGGAACGCCGGGCATGGCTGAGAGAGCACGGAAGAGATTACTGAGCGGGAACGAAACAAAAATGCCAGTCTTGCGGCTATAGGCTATTTGTGGTATACTTCCCCATATAATGCGCGTATTGCGCCGCAGGGCCGAATGGCCTTATAAGGGCAAACAGATGGCGCTTTGGAGGCTGCATGTCAGAGATAAAGAAAAATTATGCCATTCAAGTCGAGAATGTAACAAAGATATATAAACTGTACGATAAGCCCATAGACCGGCTGAAAGAGTCTCTCAGTTTATCGCACAGAGAGTACCACAGGGATTTTTATGCCCTGAACGGGCTTTCTTTTCATGTGGAGAAAGGACAGACCGTGGGGATTATCGGGACCAACGGTTCCGGCAAATCTACGATCTTAAAAATCATAACCGGTGTTCTTACCCCGACTACCGGCCGCGTGGAGGTGGACGGAAAGATTTCCGCCCTTCTGGAGCTGGGGGCAGGTTTTAACATGGACTATACAGGAATTGAAAATATCTATATGAATGGGACCATGATGGGGTACTCTAAGAAGGAGATGGACGAAAAGCTCCAGGATATTCTGGACTTTGCGGAAATTGGAGATTTTGTTTATCAGCCGGTAAAGACTTATTCCAGCGGTATGTTTGTGCGGCTGGCTTTTGCGCTGGCGATTAACGTGGAGCCGGAGATTTTGATTGTGGACGAGGCCCTCTCGGTAGGCGATGTGTTTTTCCAGGCAAAGTGCTACCGGCGGATGGAAGAGATCCGAAAAAGCGGCACCACAATTCTGATGGTGACTCACGATATGGGAAGCATTATCAAATACTGTGATAAAGTGGTTCTGCTGAATAAAGGGAATTTTGTGGCTCAGGGCACAGCAGGCCATATGGTTGATCTATATAAGAAGATTTTGGCCGGTCAGATGGAAGCTCTGGAAGCGGAGCTGCAAGGCGATGCGTCTAACGATTTGATAAACGATTTTTCCGGTGATGATTCACAGGGGAAGGAAAAGAAAACGGAAAATTCCCATGGGCTGATGAAGGAGAAGATCACCATCAATGCAAACAGGACTGAGTACGGGGATGGCCGCGCGGAGATTTATGATCTGGGCCTGTTTGACAGCAGGGGCAATCTGACCAATCTGCTGCTGAAGGGTGAAATGTTTACCATCAGAGAGTGCATTCGCTTCCATGCGGATATTGAGGCGCCTATTTTTACGTACACGATTAAGGACAAGAAAGGGACCGATCTGACGGGGACCAACACCATGTATGAGGGAGCTGACATCCAGCCAGTGAAGGACGGAGACGAATACCAGGTGGAATTTACCCAGAAAATGACCCTGCAGGGCGGAGAATATCTGTTGTCCATGAGCTGTACGGGATTTGAACATGGGGAGCATGTGGTGTATCACAGATTGTACGACGTAGCAAACCTGACAGTAATTTCCAATAAAAACACCGTCGGGGTCTACGATATGGAATCTAAGGTAAAGGCAGTGAAACGATGAAAGATATCAGTTATGACATACTTGACCTGTTAGAACAATACGGACCGGATGCTCAGGGCATCCAGAAAGCTCTGGAAGAACAGGAGAGGCCGGAGGTGCTTTATGCCCTCTCTCCAATCCGGGAAAATCTGCTGGACTGGTATGACTGGAACCCGGGGGAAAAAGCTCTGCAGGCCGGGGCAGATTACGGAGCGCTTACAGGAGTGCTCCTCAGAGGCGTGAGGGAAGTGAGCGTCTGGGATCCCAGGGATGAAGACCTGGAAGTGATTCGCCGCCGGTATCCGAAAGCGGAAGCCCTTCGTTATTTAAAAGAACTTCCGGAAGCCGGGGACTGGGACTATATCCTGATCCCGGAGTTGAGGAAAGATCTGATGCCAGGCGGAGGGGAGGAGGCATTGGCTCTTCTTTTTGAGAAGCTTTTCCGGCTGTTAAAGCCAGGGGGAAAGCTGATCGCAGCAGGATTTAACCGGATCGGGCTGCGTTGGTTTGCCGGCGCTGAGGCCGATGAGGAATGTGTGCCTTTAAGCTGGCGTCAGATAGAAGGTTTGACGGAAAAGCTGGGGGCAGGAAATGTAAAACATTACTACCCAGTGCCGGATCACCGTCTTCCTACGGCGGTCTACTCAGACAGAAGGCTTCCTAAAAAGGGAGAATTGACCAATCTTTCCGTTGCTTACGACCGTCCGGGATACCGGTATTTCAGCGAAGAAGCTGGATTCGATGAATTATGCAGAGAGGGGCTATTTAGAGAGTTCGCCGATTCCTATCTGGTGATTTGGGAGAAATCATGAAAGAGACAA
The DNA here is from genome assembly GCA_904395885.1 of uncultured Lachnospiraceae bacterium. GTDB lineage: Bacteria > Bacillota > Clostridia > Lachnospirales > Lachnospiraceae > UMGS1370. Next base: position 86,737 of record CAJFOF010000010.1, on the reverse strand, counting down.
TTTACGTAAAATATAATCGGACCAGAAAGCCATTGTTTCAGATCCGAACAAGCATTATAGAAGAAAATGGAAAACTGTGGGTGGAGAAAACGGCCCTGATTCCGGATGCCAAGGCCCATCTCTGCTCTCTGAGCAAAAAGCAGACGGCTCTGGAACGCCATTTTACGAATCTGAAACCGGTTCGGACAGAACTTTCAGAGGATGGCGGTACAGTCCGTTTTCCATTTATACAGGGGGAAACCCTGGCGGAGATTCTGGGCCGGAAGATCCAAAACGGAATGGCTCCCGTCAAAGAGATTCAGTCCACCATGGAACGGCTGTTTGCTGTGCCGCAGGAGGCCATGGTGCCGTTTACAGCTACGCCGGAGTTTGAGGACGTTTTTGGAAAGATGCCGGAGCTTTCCGGCCTGTCCTACCCGGTAACGAACCTGGACGGACTTTTTGAAAATATGATGGTCGGGGAAGATGGAACCATATGGGTGATAGACTATGAATGGGTTTTTGACTTTCCGATTCTGTCGGGATTTGTCCAATACCGGAATCTGGCCTATTTTTATTATCGCTATGAAAAGATACTCCGCTACGGGTGTATGGAGGCATTTCTGGAACAGTTTTCCATTTCGCCGGAGATGGCTGCTGTCTACAGAAAAATGGAAGAGGCATTTCAGGCATACGTACACGGGGACAGCACTCAGGGCTATTTAAAACATTTTGAACAGAAACTGGTTACCGGGGAAGAACTGAAGGCGAAGGACGGAGAATTAAAGCGGGCGATGGAGCGGATCCTGGTGCTTCAGGACGAGGAAGAAGACCGGAATCTGACGATTAAAAAAGACCAGGAGATCATGCGTCTCACCAATAACCATGTGGCCAATCTGGAGATTATTATCCGGGATCTGCGCCGCGAAATTGACGAGATGGGAAAGACACTGACGTATCTGAACGGCCATGAGGCGCTGATATTTAAGGTGTACCGGAAGCTGGCCGACCAGGTTCGCAGGCGGTTCCCTAAGGGAACCAGACGCCGCAAAGTTCTGGACTACGGCTTTGGAACCCTGCGCCATCCCGGCTACTACGGCCGCCTGTATCTGACCAAGGACGGGAGAAACCGGATCGAGGGAGATTTTAAGATCGGAGAAGACTACCGGGTGACCGGGCGTCTGGTCTTTCCCAAGGAAGAGCACCCTGTGGTGTCAGTGGTGATTCCGGTTTACAACCAGATTCATTATACCTATGCCTGCTTAAAGTCGATTCTGGAATACACGAGGGATGTCCCTTATGAGATTATTATTGCCGACGACGTGTCCACTGACGCGACGGCAGAACTGTCTAAATTTGCGGAGAACCTGATCATCAGCCGCAATGAGACGAATCAGGGCTTCTTAAAAAACTGCAATCAGGCCGCTAAAAAAGCCAGAGGAAAATATATTATGTTCCTGAACAATGATACTCAGGTAACGGCCGGCTGGCTCAGCGCTCTTGTAAACCTGATCGAATCGGACCGCACCATAGGCATGGTGGGTTCAAAGCTGGTCTATCCCGACGGGCGGCTGCAGGAGGCAGGAGGAATTATCTGGAGGGACGGTTCCGGGTGGAATTACGGCCGGCTGGATGATCCGGATAAGGCGGAGTACAATTATGTAAAGGACGTAGACTATATTTCCGGGGCGGCTATCCTGCTGCCGCGGTCTCTGTGGGAATCCATCGGAGGCTTTGACGAGCGCTTTGCTCCAGCCTACTGCGAGGATTCTGACCTGGCCTTTGAGGTGAGAAAAGCCGGATACCGGGTGGTGTATCAGCCGCTCTCCAAAGTCATCCATTTTGAGGGCGTGTCCAACGGAACAGATGTAAACGGTACAGGACTCAAGCGCTATCAGGTAGAAAACAGCCGGAAATTAAAAGAAAAGTGGGCAGAGGAATTCAAAAGTCAGTCTGTAAATGACGGAAATCCCAACCCATTTCTAGCCCGGGAGAGGAGCCAGAGAAAGCCTGTGATTCTGGTGGTGGATCATTACGTTCCCACGTTCGACAAAGACGCCGGGTCCAAGACCACATACCAGTATTTGAAGATGTTTATCAAGAAAGGGTATGCGGTTAAGTTTCTGGGAGACAATTTCCTCCACGAAGAGCCATATTCCACGGTTCTGGAACAGATGGGTGTGGAAATTTTATATGGAGATGAGTACAGAAGCGGAATCTGGGATTGGCTGGAGAAAAATGGAAAATACATTGATTTTGCCTATCTGAACAGGCCTCATATTGCTACCAAGTATGTAGATTTTATAAAAGAGCATACAGATATTAAGATCATTTATTATGGCCATGATCTTCATTTCCTGCGCCTGGGCCGGGAATATGAGCTGACGGGAGATTTGAAGATCAAGCGGGAAGCGGATTATTGGAGGGCGATTGAGCTGTCTATGATGGAGAAGGCGGCTGTTTCCTACTATCCGTCTTATGTGGAGATCAATGCGATCCACAAGATCAACCCGGAGATCCGGGCCAAGGCGATCACCGCCTACGTCTATGACACGTTTTTGGACAGAATCGAGGAAGACTTTGAAAAGAGGGAAGGTCTTGTATTTGTCGGAGGATTTGCCCATCCGCCCAACGCAGACGCGGTGCTGTGGTTTGCCAGTGAGATATTCCCTGCTATTCGCCGTCAGATTCCGGATATCCAATTCTACGTGGTGGGTTCTAAAGTTACAGACGAGATTAAGGAGCTGGAGCAGCCCGGAAACGGAATCATCATCAAGGGCTTTGTCAGCGATGAGGAGCTGGAGGCGATCTACCAGCAATGCAGGATTGTGGTGGTGCCCCTTCGATACGGGGCAGGTGTAAAGGGAAAAGTCGTAGAAGCCATCTATAATGGGGCGCCCATTGTCACCACATCTGTCGGAGCAGAGGGGATTCCGGAAGTGGAAAAAACTCTGGCGGTGGCCGATGGTGCAGAAGAGTTTGCAGACGCAGTGGTTAGCCTGTACAGGGATCCGGAGCGGCTGAAAACCCTGTCTGGGGAAACTCAGAAGTACATTCGGACTCATTTCAGCGTAGACGGCGCCTGGGAAATCATAAAGGAGGACTTTTCCAAATGAGCAGACCGGTATTGACTCCAGATATGGAGTACATTGTAAAGGTATTAGAAAAGATCATTCATATTCCAAGTCCCAGCGGATTTACCGGAAAGGTTATGGAAGCGGTAAAAGAGGAAGCGGAGAGCTTTGGCTTTCAGGCCGAGTATTCTGCTAAAGGCGGGCTGATTATCACAGTTTCTGCCGGGGAGGAAAGCGAGAAAAAGAGAGGAACCCTTGGGATTTCGGCTCATGTCGATACTCTGGGCGGAATGGTACGTTCCATCACATCCTCTGGAATGATCAAGTTTGTTCCGGTAGGCGGCTTTATGATGGAGAGCATTGAAGGGATGTACTGCAAGATCCACACCCGGAAAGGGCAGACCTATACCGGAACCGTTTTGACAGCAGAGCCCTCTGTCCATACCTATGACGACGCCAGAACCTTGGAGCGCAAGGTGAAAAATATGGAGATCCGCCTGGATGAACAGGTGAAAACTTCTGAAGATGCAGCAGCGCTGGGAATCCGGCCAGGGGATTATATCAGCTTCGACCCGATGTTTACCTTTACAGACAGCGGCTTTATCAAATCCCGCCATCTGGACGACAAGGCATCGGTTGCAGTCCTTCTGGGATTTTTGCGCTATTTAAAAGAGAGCGGAAAACGGACGGACAGAACAATTAAACTGTGCATAAGCAACTACGAGGAGGTTGGCCACGGGGCTTCCTGGATTCCGGAGGATATCGTAGAATTTCTGGCAGTGGATATGGGGGCATTGGGAGATGACCTTAGCGGAGATGAGTATAAGGTTTCCATCTGCGCCATGGATTCTTCCGGGCCGTATGACTACGAGATGACCAGCCGACTGATTGCCATTGCAGAGGAGAAAAAGATCGACTTTGCGGTCGATATTTTCCCGCACTACGGTTCCGACGGCACAGCAGCCCTGCGGGGTGGAAACAACATTCGCTGCGCTTTGATCGGCCAGGGGGTTCACGCCTCCCACGGGACGGAGAGAACCCATGTAAAAGGGCTGGAACAGACGTTTGAACTGCTGAAGGGATTTGTAGGCGTATAATTTTACCAGGAGGAAAAAGATGGAGGCAATTTTACTGGCAGGAGGGCTGGGAACCAGACTTCGCAGCGTGGTAAACGACAGGCCCAAGCCTATGGCGCTGATTGAGGGACGCCCTTTTATGGAGTATGTCGTCCACGAGCTGACCAAAAGTGGTATTGACCGGATTGTATTTGCTGTGGGCTATAAAGGGTCTATGGTGGAGGAGTATTTTGGGGATGGCTCTGATTTCGGCGTTCAGGTCTCCTACGCGTACGAAGAAACTCTCCTGGGGACGGCCGGGGCCATCCGCAATGCGGGGAGGCTGGTTCAGGGGGAACAGGTCTATGTCCTCAACGCTGATACCTTTTATCAGATTGATTACGGGAGGCTGAAGGGACTTCTGGATGAAAAAAATCTGGATATGGCGCTGGTTCTCAGGCAGGTTCCGGATATTTCCCGCTATGGGGAGGCCGTGCTGACGGACGGTATGCTGACCGGATTTAACGAAAAGTCTCCGGAAGAACGGCCGGGAACGATTAACGGAGGAATCTATCTGCTGAAAAAGAGTCTGATAGAGAAGATTCCGGAGGGAAAAGTGTCTTTGGAAAACGAGATGATTCCCAAGTGGATGAGGGAAGGAAAACGCCTTGGAGGCTTTGTCAATGAAGGATATTTTATTGATATCGGGATCCCGGAGGCTTATTTCCAGTTTCAGGAAGATGTCAGGAAGGGAGCGGTCATATGGTAATCAGAGGAAGAGCGCCCCTGCGGGTCAGCTTTGCGGGAGGCGGCACAGATGTGGCTCCCTTCTGTGACGAGCAGGGCGGAGCAATCATCGGAAGTACGATCAATAAATATGCGTACTGTTCCATTGTACCCAGGGATGATGAGGAAATTGTGGCTCATTCCCTGGATTTTGACACAACGGTGAAATACAATACAAAGGAAAACTACGTCTACGACGGAAGACTGGATCTGGTGACGGCCGCTTTAAAGGCTATGGACATCCGCCAGGGCTGCGAGGTTTATCTGCAATGTGACGCACCTCCCGGTTCCGGGCTGGGAACCTCCTCTACGGTTATGGTGGCCCTCTTGACGGCAATGGCCCGGTGGAAGGGCGTCGAGATGGACAATTATGCTATGGCTGATCTGGCCTATCAGGTAGAGCGGGTTGATTTAAAGATTGACGGAGGCTACCAGGATCAGTATGCAGCTACCTTTGGCGGATTTAATTTTATTGAATTTCACGGCAGAAACAATGTGGTGGTCAATCCGCTGAGGATCAAGAAGGATATTATTCACGAGCTTCAGTACAACCTTTTACTGTGCTACACAGGGAATATTCATGTGTCTGCCAATATTATCAAGGATCAGGTGAAAAATTACGAAAAGAAGGACGCCTTTGACGCTATGTGTGAGGTGAAGGCCCTTGCCTATGCGGCCAAGGACGAGCTGCTCAAAGGAAATCTTTACAGTTTTGGAAAGCTCCTGGACTACGGCTGGGAGAGCAAGAAGCGGATGAGCAGCAAGATCACCAATCCTCAGATCGATATGCTGTATGAGGAAGCAAAAAAATCCGGGGCGCTGGGAGGAAAGCTGCTGGGCGCTGGCGGCGGCGGATACCTTCTGATATTCTGCCCCTACAACGTGAGACATAAAGTGGCGGCCCGGCTGGAGGCGGCCGGCGGCCAGATTGCTGACTGGAATTTTGAATTGAGAGGCGCCCAGAGCTGGATCGCAGACGAGAAGCGCTGGAGCTACGATTCCGTTCAGGTCCATCTGCCTAACGGGAATTACCAGTTTCCGCTGTGACGCGCAAGGGAGGATTTTTGATGGGACAAGTTCAGGAACCGGCCGGAAAAGCTGCCGGAAATCTCCGGGAGAAACGGGGAGATGGACGGGTGATCTTTTTGGACCGGGACGGTACGGTAAATGTAGAGACCCATTACCTTCACCGGCCGGAAGATGTACGTCTGCTGCCGGGGGCTGCGGAGGGAATCCGGAGATTCAATGACAGCGGATTCCAGGTGGTGGTCATCAGCAACCAGGCAGGTATCGGCCGCGGATACTATACGGAAAAAGAGTTTCGGGCGGTCAACCAGCGGCTAAACCAGCTTTTGGGAGAACAGGGAGCGCATATTGACAGTTTTTATTTCTGCCCTCACCACCCGGAGGCGGGGATTGGAGAATACCGGCGGGTCTGCCGCTGCCGTAAGCCGGATGTTGGAATGTTTGAGGAGGCAGAGAGGGAATTCGCTGTGGACAAGGCTCATTCTTATATGATCGGCGATAAGCGGATCGACACCCAGGCAGGCCATAATTTCGGCATTCGGTCTGTCTTAGTATCCACCGGGTACGGGAAAGAGGAGGCGTCCCAGGCTCAAACGGAAGGAAAAGATAAGAAAGACTACGAATTTTATGCGGCAACGTTAGAAGAGGCCGCAGACTGGATCTTTGGAGAGGAAAGAAAATGGAACCAATGACATATTTGGAAACCTTAGCAGAGCGCTATCCGATTTTAGAGAAGACAATCCCACAGATCAGACAGGCCTATGAGATGTTAGAGGAATGCTATGCCGGCGGCGGCAAGCTGCTGGTGGCAGGAAACGGCGGAAGCTGTGCGGATTCCGAGCATATTGTAGGGGAACTGATGAAGGGATTTGTAAAGAGAAGGGCGGTATCGGAAGAGGAGGAAGCCCGGCTCAAGAGAGCAGGTCTTTCGTTAGCGGAAGCGGCAGGATTGAAGGAGAATCTTGGACAGGAGCTTGCCGGATGCCTTCAGGGAGGGCTGAAAGCCATTGCCCTGACCGGACACAACGGCCTTTCCACTGCCTTTTTAAATGATGTAAACGGGGAAATGATTTACGCACAGCAGCTCTGGGGCTACGGCGAAGCAGGCGATGTCTTTCTGGGGATTTCCACATCGGGAAATTCAAAAAATATTTTGTACGCCATGACAGCGGCAAAAGCAAAGGGCCTCAGGACCATTGGCCTGACAGGGAGAGACGGAGGAATGCTGGCCAAGGCTGCGGATGTCGCTATCATAGTGCCGGAAGAAGAAACTTACAAGATTCAGGAACTCCACCTGCCAGTCTACCATGCTTTGTGTCTGATGCTGGAGGAGCGGTTTTTTAGAGAATGAAGAGGAAGTAATAAAGAATGAAAAAGCATGTGTTTGCGATCTGTGCTTATAAGGATTCTCCCTATCTGGAGGCCTGCATCCGCTCGTTGAAGCAGCAGACGGTTCCAGCGAATATAATTCTCTGCACATCGACGCCCAGCAGCTATATTGAAATGCTGGCGGAGAGTTGGGATATCCCGGTTTTTGTGCGGAACGGCCCCAGCGACATCAGGGATGACTGGGAATTTGCCTACCACATGGCAGACGGCGATCTGGTGACCATTGCCCACCAGGACGATATGTATCACAGACGGTATAAGGAGATTTTGCTGGCCAGGGCCGGAAAATATCCGGATATGACGCTGTTTACGTCCGACTACATTTTGGTCAGAGATCATGAACTGGTTATGAAGGACAAGGTGAGGCTGGTGAAAAAATTTCTCCGGCTCCCATTAAGAGTCCCGGCCTTCAATCACAGAGCGGCGGTGAAAAAAGCAGCTCTGATGTTTGGAAATCCTATCTGCTGTCCCTCCTGCACTTACAGCAAGGAATTGTTGGGAGAACCGCTGTTTGAATCAGACTGTAAATACGCTCTTGATTGGGACACCCTTATTCGCCTGGCTGTCTGGGACGGGCGGTTTATCTGTGAGGAAAAGCCGCTTCTATATTACCGCATCCATGAGGAAAACACTACCAAAGCCTGTATGAAGGACCATAGGCGCGAGGCAGAAGAGAGGGAGATGTTCGGCCGATTCTGGCCGGAACCGATGGTAGATCTGATAATGAAATTTTACCAGAAAGCGTATCAATCCTATGAAGAGTAAGAAACTGGGAAAAATATACCTCCTCTCTTTCGTGGCCCTTCTGGTTCTGGGAGCGGGAACCAGTCTCCTTTTCGTGAATGGCCCGCTGGGAGAGGTGTTTTTTCAAAACCAGAATTTCCAGGCAGCCGTGGAACTTGTCCTCATATTTGTCTGGATGTGGGTGTCACTGTGCCTGGTGCAGAATCCCAAACTGTCTGCAGGGCTGGCGGTTGTGGGGGGTGCGGCTGCTGCATGGTGCCATATGGCGCTGATTCCCTTGATCGTTTCAGGAGTCTATGGCTGTTTCCTGCTTCTTTTGGGAAAACGAGCTTTAAAGTGTGGAGGAATGTCCGGCTCTGAGCTGGAACGATACGGATGGCCTGTCTGGGCAGTTATGGGAGCTGCAGTCTGGATTTGTCTGGTTTGTCTGGTATCAGCCTTCGGCTTTGGCGGCATCAGCCTTTGGCGGGCAGCGGCCGCCGGTCTGGCGGTCTGCCTGGTAATCTGGGAAGGAATTGATTCCAGAAAAAGTGATCGCCGCCATAGGTTCCCTATCGGAAAAAGGATGCTGACCCGCCGGCAGGGGCTGGCCCTGGCAATCATTTTGACCTGTTTTCTTCTCCAGGCGGCCAGGATGAATATAGCATTGGACTACGATTCTCTTCATTATGGACTTCGCTCCCCGTACATTCTGGACAACGGAAATGGGATTTACGAAAACCTGGGAAATATCAATATTGTCTATACGTATGCTAAGGGGCTGGAAATCCTGGTTCTGCCCCTTTCCGGGACGGCTACTTATGGATTTGTCCTTAGTTTTACTGTCTGGACGACTGGGGCAATAGTCTGTCTGATTTACAGGATTGGGAAGCGCTTGGGAGGGACTGGCTGCGGCTGGCTGACTGCGGTTGTGGTTTCGCTCATCCCTGGAATTACGAATATGGCCATCACTGCAAAAACAGATTCCATTACACTGTTTTTTCAGCTTATTATGCTTGACTGTATTTTAGGAGGACTGGAGAGTACAACGGAAGAGGGCACGCTGAGGGAGATGCAAGGGAAGAGGACGGGATGGCTTGCCGCCATAGCGGGAGCCTGCATGGTCAGCTATACCTTTAAACCCACAGCAATTGTGTTTTCCACAGCATTGGCCGGAGTGGCCATTCTCTGCCTTTTCCGCGGAAAGCCGGTTTTCAGGAAAGGCGTTGTCAGGCTTTTGACGATTCCGGCTCTGGCGTGGGCCGGCACGTGGATCAGAACCTATCTTCTGACGGGAATGCCATCCACATCAGTTTTCACCAGCATTTGGGAGCTTTTGGGATTTCAGGTGCGCTGGCCGTTTGCCTTCAGCGCAATTCCAAATGAAGGGATTTCCATGGGATTTTTCGGCGGCCTGGCCCATCTGGGCGGCCGGCTGATGAAAATGCTGTTTGCTCCCCTGGGGGAGGACATGGACCATGTGATTATCGCCTGGGGGACTGGGCTGCTTCTGCTGTGTCTTCTGACGGCAGTCCTGTACGGGAAATCTGCGGTGAATCGGGGAAACGAAACAGAAAAACGGCAGCGGAAATTTCTCTATCTGGCTCTGGGAGCTGTGACAGTCCTGAGTATTGTCAGCATCTATCTGTTGTGGCAGGTAGATGGAAATTACTTTATGCTCTGGTATGCCCTGGCAGTATTGGGAGGCAGTACAGCCCTGACAAAAGGAAGAGTGCCTTCCGGGAGGGAAGCCGTAGAGGGTAAGCCAATGCTGGGCTGCTGGATCCGGGGGCTGGCGGCTCTGCTTGTGGTATTTCAGGTAGCCGTAATGCTTTTGACAAGCTGGGCAGGCGGTGTTGGTTTTACGCCGGTGTCCCTGATTCACAGAGGATATTACGATCACCGGGCTCAGGCCAGGACCCGGGCAGATGAGAATGGCCGGGGGCAAATATGGGAGTTTCTCTCGGCAGATCCTTCAAATCGGGTCATTGCATTTGGTGAACATCCGGAATGTCTGGATTTTGCCTGCAATGTCCAGTCGTATTATGACGTTACCGGAAGCGGAGGCAACGTTGTGCTGGTAAAGACCTTGAATAATTTTAAAGACTTCCTCCGCTATGCTGGAATTCAGTATATTTATGCGGAAGCCGGCCATCTGGAAGAGGGCACTCGGGAATGGGATGTGCTCCGCTACCTGGTAGAAGATGGAAGCCTGACCGATATCCGGTATGAAAACGGAAGTCTGGTGGGCAGCGTTGACCTGGACGGCGGCAGCGACGAACAAAAGATAGCCGCCCAGACGGAGGAGTTTTATAGAAACGTGATCCTCCGCTGATGCTGAACGCAGAAAGGAATACGGTATGGAACGAAAGAAGCGCCTGGAATTGAGAAACAAATGGAAAGATGATGCCATAGCGATTTTACTGCTGGGGGCATTTGCCTTTTTTATCAATCGGGGAATTGAGATAAAAGGGCTGTATATGGACGACCTTTATCTGTGGTCCTGCTACGGAGAGCAGTCTTTCCTGGAATTTAATTTTCCGGTGGGAAGCACCCGGTTCCGCTTCTTGTATTATCTGATGGCGTGGCTGGAGCTGGCGCTTGTGGGGAGCCATGTGACCCTTTTCGTACCCATCAATATTTTGTTAAACATTCTGGTGGCGGCACAGGTTTACTGGTTTGGGAAAAAATTGGCCGGGGGAGTGGGATTTGGCTTTCTGGCAGGGCTTCTGTACCTGCTCTCCCGGATGGCTTATTACCAGATCGGTCAGGTTTACGGTCTGATGGAGACAGCGGCCACGGCGCTGGCTCTGGGAATTCTGATTCTCCTATACCGGGAATTAAATGGAGAGGGAAAAGGCTCAGGGTTCTATTGGGCCTGCGGCCTGTATTTTGCAATCTGTTTTGTCCATGAGCGGTATCTGGCCCTGCTCCCTCTGTTTTATCTGGTTCTTGTTTTAAACTGGAAAAAAGGGGATAACAGGACCTGGAAGAAATGGCTGACGCCTCTGATTTCCTTTGGGGCGGTTATGGCGATCCGGGCGGCGGCGATTGGCTCCGTGCTCCCGGCAGGAACCGGAGGGACAGAGGTAGCGGATACTTTTTCAATGAGAGAGGCCATTTCCTATGCTCTCAGTCAGGTCGCCTATATATTCGGCATCAACGCTGGACCGGAACATTTGAACGGTATGGCCTGGGCAGATTCCCCCCGATGGATTCAACTGCTGGTGTACCTGGCAGATCTGGTTCTTTTGGGGTTTGTGGCGATTTTCTGCGTCAAACTGATTTTAAAGCGGAAGACAGCTCTGGCTCACATCAGGAACAGTGCTCTGTTTCTGGCATTTATCGCACTGTGCATCGGTGCATCCAGTGTGACGGTGAGAGTAGAGATGAGATGGATCTATGTTTCTTACACAGCAGCCCTGCTGTTTCTCTGCTATATTTGCGGAGCGCTCCAGGAACTGCCGTCTGGTTTTGTGGAGAGGACGGATGGAAAGCAGCAGGCCAGACTCCAGGACGGCCGGAAAAAGCTCTATGCCTGTGCATGCGGCGGAGGATTTTTTCTGTATCTTATACTGATGTTTCCGGTGGAGAGTTTTTACAGAGGTCAGTACCCGAACCTGTATTTCTGGCCAAATCAGCTCCGCTACAATTCCCTGGCGGAGGAGACATATGAGAAATACGGGGATGAAATTTTTGGAAAGACGATCTACATCGCAGGCAATACCTATGAGATGAGCCGGTTCACGGCGGATACCTTTTTCAAAGTCTTTGACAAAGAGCGGAAAGCGGAGGGAACCGAAGTAGTGTTTATTGACAGCGTTCTGGACATCGGTCAGGTGACAGACGACATGCTGATCATAAGGGAAGAACCGGAGCACAATAGCTTTCAGGATATTACCGGAGTCGTAAGAAATTTAAAATGCGAGATTGTAGAAGGGTACTATCGGGACGGCTGGATGGATGAGGAGGCCAGCATCCGGGTTATGGCCGGAGAGAGCGGAGTTATCCATCTGAAATTTATGTTTCCGGGGATTTTAAACGGGGGAGAAACAACCACGATCTATCGGGATGGAAAGCTGGAGGCAGAGATTCCGGTAACAGAAAGCGTCTACTTCCAGGATATTCAGGCAGAGCCTTATCAGATCGTATCTCTTGAATTTAAAAATAATTTTTACATGCAGAATGCCCAGGAACAGCGAGGAGAGAAGAGACTGGCCGTTTTGCTGGAGATTACGGCCGATTGAGATCTGTTCCGCCCAGGCGGCACAATGCCTGTCAGGGAAGTGTCGGGTGAATACATGGTTTTACAAATAGGAGGAACTACGGTATAATGAAACGGTCATATGCATATATCCTGTTTCCCCTTGCGGGAATGGCGTTCTGCCTGTGGTACGTCTGCACGGCGACCAGCGATGTTGTAAATTCGGACTATATCAGGCTGGTTAATTCTTACCTGCCGGATGTATGGAATCCTGAAAAGTTTTTTGTTGCTGATGTGCTGACACGGATTCCGGTTAATTATCTTGCGCGGATTCTGAACGTAACCTTTTTTGATTTCAGCGTGCGTTTCGACCAGATTCTGGGCATTCTGGGACTGGGACTGACAGGGATGGCGGCCTGTGCCTATGCAAGGAAAGAGGGACTGGGCTTTCTGACGATGACGGCGGTAACGCTGCTTATTTTCAGCCTGAATAAATGGGAAATGCTGACCAACGGCAGCGGATGGGCACATTTCCTGACATTCGCCGGATTTTACTACTACTATCTGGTGCTGGACCGGGTGTGGAAAGCGGAAATGGTTCTGGGCGGCCAGGCTGACAGGAAGGACAGGATCAGGCTGATGGTCCTTCCGTTCATTATTACCCTTTGCATTGCGGGACAATACTGTGCGATTTATTCCGGTGTTCTGATAGCTGTATACGGTTTCCTGGCTCTGCTCCCGGTACTGGGCAGGCATTTCCTGAAAAAGGAGACAGAGAGACCATTTTGGAATCGGGCAGTTCACAGCAGTGGCCTTCCCTATATCAGATATCTGCTCTGCATCCTGATTCCCTTGGCCCTTTATATGGTAAGCAACGCTTTTACGGTAGAGGAGCATGCGGGAGCTACGGATCTGACTCTGATGCAGGCGATCCAGGAGAAACCGAAATTTTTCCCCGCCTTTTTTATGAAATCGTTTGCCTCTATGTTCCTGGGAGGGGAGACCATGGAGCAGAAATTTCATTTTCCCAACAGACTTATGCTGCTTATCGGATTAGGGGTTATGGCCGGATATCTGCTGGCTTTGTGGCTGAATGTAAAATACCGGCTGTATGAAAGAACGATTTTCCCCCTTCTGCTGATTCTTTCCGGCGGATGCAGCCACGTCCTGATCCTTATATCCCGATGGATTTTTCTGGATCAGGAAAATTATGGAATGAGTTCCCGATATGCGGTTCAGTTCCAGATGGGGATTATCGGAATTGTTCTGACAGCAGCGTTGGTCTGGAAGCTGGAGGGAAAGAAATTGAGGCTGAAACGCAGGTTCAGTTCCATGCTGGCAGCGGCTTTCTGCTGTGTGATTGTGGCGGGAAATCTGGTTACCACAGCGGATGAGATTCAGAAGGCGCCCTACAGAAAAGATCGCTATGAAGAAAAGGTTGAGGCAGCCCTGCACTACGAAGACGTCAGCGACGAAGATCTGGAAAGAATTTTTGAGTACCGGAAAGGACCGGAGAAGATACGGGCAGCCTTGGGAATATTAAAAGACAACCACTGGAATGTATACAGCCGTTACGACGGAGAAGAACAATAAAGGCCAGGGAGGCAGAATAAAATGAAAGTTGTACTGTTAGCGGGAGGGTTTGGCACCAGAATCAGCGAAGAGAGCCATCTGAGGCCCAAACCGATGATCGAGATAGGAGAAAAGCCAATTTTGTGGCATATTATGAAATACTATTCCCAGTTCGGATTTCACGAATTTGTTATCTGCCTGGGATATAAACAGTATGTAGTGAAAGAATTTTTTGCAGACTATTTTCTCCATACGTCCGATGTTACCTTTGATCTGGCAAACAATAAAATGGAAGTCCACAATAATTATTCAGAGCCATGGAAGGTAACACTGGTTGATACAGGGCTGAATACCATGACCGGAGGGCGGGTAAAACGGATCCGGCCCTATGTAGAGGGAGAGACCTTTATGCTGACCTACGGGGACGGTGTGGCGGATGTGGACTTAAACGCTCTGGCAGAGTTCCACAAGAACCACGGAAAGATTGCCACTCTCACGTCTGTCAATATGGGTCAGAGATTCGGTGTGCTGGATTTGGATGACAATGGGCAGATTCAGTCATTCCGGGAAAAAAATGATGACGACGGCGCCATGATCAACGGAGGATTTATGGTGTTTGAGCCGGGAATTTTTGATTACCTTCAGGACGACACCACTGTGCTGGAGAAAGCGCCTTTGGAAAATCTGGCAAAAGATGGCCAGCTAATGGCCTACCGCCACAGCGGTTTCTGGAAATGTATGGACACTCAGAGAGATAAACAGCAGTTGGAGGCTATGTGGCAGTCGGGAAATGCCCCCTGGAAGATTTGGAGTGACTAAAGGAGATCGATTATGACACTTGAGGAACTGTCAGGATTTTATAAAGGAAAAAGAGTCCTGGTAACAGGACACACAGGATTTAAGGGAGCCTGGCTCTGCAGAATTTTAAAATTGTGCGGTGCCCAGGTCTGCGGCTACGCTCTGGAACCGCCTACAGAACCGTCGGTATTTGGGGTTGTCGGGCTGGAAGGGCTGATGGATTCTCATATAGGCGATATCCGGAATCTGGAAGAACTGAAGAAGATTTTTGACCTGGCAAAGCCGGAGATCGTCTTCCATCTGGCGGCACAGCCGATTGTCCGGGACTCTTACAAGGACCCGGTATATACCTATGAAACAAATGTAATGGGGACTGTCTATGTGCTGGAGTGTATCCGCAGGTGCGAGTCTGTCCGGTCTTTTGTAAATGTCACCACGGATAAGGTTTATGAAAACAAAGAGTGGGAATATGGTTACAGGGAAAGTGATCCTCTGGACGGGTACGACCCCTATTCCAACAGTAAATCGTGTTCAGAGCTGGTCACTCACAGTTATCAAAAGTCCTTTTTTGAGGACGGGAGATGTGCGATTTCTACTTCCAGGGCAGGCAATGTGATCGGCGGAGGAGATTTTGCCAATGACAGGATCATACCGGACTGTATTCGGGCCGCCGCTGCAGGGAAAGAGATTATCGTGAGGAATCCCCATTCAGTCCGGCCGTACCAGCATGTTCTGGAGCCGCTGGCAGTTTATCTCACGATTGCAATGAAGCAGTATGAGGACAGAAAAATAGCGGGATACTACAATGTAGGTCCCGACGATATAGACTGCATCACGACCGGACAGCTTGCAGATCTTTTCTGCCAAGCCTGGGGAGACAACGCCCGGTGGATAAACCAGTACGATGGTGGTCCCCACGAAGCTAATTTTCTGAAACTAGACTGTTCCAGAGTAAAAAGAGTGTTTGGATGGCGTCCCAGATACCACGTAAAAGAGGCTGTGGACAAGACTGTGGAGTGGTTTAAAGAGTATCTGGAAGGGGCTGATATGCTTCAGACAACAGACCGGCAGATACGGGAATTTTTCGGCTGATAAAGAGAGAAGGGAGATATTCCAATGTTTGAACACATGAGCGAGCAGGAAGCAAGAGCCAAGATTTTAGAGCTGACTGCCGAATACTGCGATACGTTCCACAATCAAAAGAAACCTTTTCAGGAGGGCGACAGGATTCCATATGCATCCCGCGTCTACGATCACGAGGAGATGGTGAATCTGGTAGACTCTGCCCTGGAGTTCTGGCTGACTTCCGGCAGATATACCGACGAGTTTGAAAAAGGACTGGCAGAGTACCTGGGCGTCCGTTTTTGTTCTCTGGTGAATTCCGGTTCATCCGCCAATCTGCTGGCATTTATGGCTCTGACCTCCCCGCTGTTAGGCGAACGCAGAGTCAGAAGAGGGGATGAGGTCATTACCGTGGCAGCCGGTTTTCCTACCACAGTCAACCCGGTGATTCAGTATGGGGCTGTACCGGTATTTGTGGATGTGACGATCCCCCAGTACAATCTTGATGTCACGATGCTGGAGGCCGCTTTGTCCCAACGGACTAAGGCTGTGATGGTGGCCCATACTCTGGGAAACCCATTTGATTTAAAGGCAGTGAAAAATTTCTGTACAAAACACAATTTATGGCTGGTGGAAGACAACTGCGATGCCCTGGGAAGCCGATATACGATAGACGGGGAAAGCCGACTGACAGGCACCATCGGGGACATCGGAACATCCAGTTTTTATCCGCCCCACCACATGACCATGGGAGAAGGAGGGGCTGTCTATACCAACAATCCTCTTTTAAATAAGATCATCCGTTCCTTCCGGGACTGGGGGCGCGACTGTGTTTGCCCTTCCGGGAGAGACAATATGTGCGGCCATCGATTTGACCGCCAGTATGGCGAGCTGCCCTTGGGATATGATCACAAATACGTTTACTCCCACTTTGGTTATAATCTGAAGGCCACCGATCTTCAGGCTGCCATAGGCTGTGCCCAATTAAAGAAATTTCCGGATTTTGTTAAGAAGCGCCGCCGCAATTTTGACCGGCTGAAGGCAGGACTTGAGGGAACGGAAGATTATCTGATCCTGCCAGAGCCATGTGCCGGTTCGGAGCCAAGCTGGTTTGGTTTTCTGATTACGTGCAAAGAGAGCGTAGACCGAAATTCGCTGGTTCAGTACGTAGAGAGCCGAGGCATCCAGACCCGTATGCTTTTTGCCGGAAATCTGACGAAACATCCATGTTTTGACGAGATGAGGGCGGCGAAAAGGGAAGAAGAGAAGAGCGGTCAGAGAAACGGCCAGGCCGGATATCGGGTGATCGGAGAACTTCCGGTGACAGATCGAATTATGAAAGACACGTTCTGGGTAGGAGTTTATCCGGGGATGACCGATGAGATGATCGATTTTATGGCGAAGACCATCAGGGAAGGGATTCAAAATTCAAAAAGACCTGTCTGCTGATACAGAAGTAACGATATGAAAGGAGGCGAGTCCCATGGATCTTGCAAATGTGCATCGGGCGAATCTGAAGATCTTGATGGAAATCGACCGTATCTGCCGGAAAGAGGGAATACAGTACCTTTTGGATGCCGGAACTCTGCTGGGAGCAGTCCGGCATAAAGGCTTTATTCCCTGGGACGATGATGCAGACGTAGCTTTTACCAGGGAAAATTATTCCCGTTTTATCCGGGCAGCCAAAAAAGAGCTTGCTCCTGGGATGACCCTTCTGGAACCCGGAGATCTGCGGAAGGGAACTGCTTTTTTCGACTTCACTGCAAGGATTCTCTATGATAATAGCCGCACTCACGAGGACAGTGAAGAGATGGAATTTTATGAAGGAAAATTAAACCATCTCTGGGTAGACCTGTTTATTTTGGATGAACTGCCGGAAAATCGGTTTCAGGCGGCTTTTACCAAATTTCTCCATAAGGCCATTTACGGCCTTGCCATGGGACACAGATACCGGCTGGACTTTGCCAAGTACAGTCTGCCGGAAAAGATTATGGTAGGGGGCCTGTCCTTTGCAGGACGATTTCTGCCTATGAAATTGATCCGGCGGATGCAGTTCTGTGCTGCCGTAAAGGATCGGAAAGGAAAGAGCAGCCTGTGCTATTACAGCAACTATCAGCCGGATTATCTGTATGTGACATTGAAGAAAAAGTGGTGCAGCCAGACTGTGGATATGGAATTTGAAGGGGAGACGCTGATGGCACCGGCTGGCTGGCATGAAATTCTGACCCTTGTCTATGGGGACTATATGACTCTGCCGCCTGAGGAAAAAAGAGTTCCGGCCCATTCTGATATGGAGATCGAAATATGGGAATAGATCAGCCATGGAGAATCTTCTGAGTGGAAAAAGTCTGAAAAATTGACATCAGATGGAGGAAAAGATGTGGACAGAATAAAGGACAGAAAAAAACTGTCAGTGGTGGTTTCCGTATACAATGAAGAGAAGGCCCTGGGAGAATTTTACCGAAAAACGATCCCCATCTTAGAAACATTAGACTGGGATTGGGAACTTGTATTTGTCAATGACGGCAGTGCAGATTCCAGCCGGGAGATACTGGAAAGTCTGGCAGAGGGGGACAGGCGGATAAAGGTGATTTCTTTTTCCAGAAATTTTGGCCATGAAGCGGCCATGATTGCCGGCCTGGATTACAGCGAAGGGGACGGGATTGTCTGCATGGATGCAGATCTTCAGCACCCGCCGGAATGCCTGCCGGAAATTGTAAAAAAACTGGAGGAAGGTTTCGAGATCGTCACCATGGTCCGAACCAGCAACACCAGCGCCGGGTGGATGAAAAATCTGACATCTGCTGCTTTCTATAAGCTGATCAACTGGATTTCCGATGTTCATTTTGAACCCAATGCTTCAGACTTCTTTGCGGTAGGGAAAAAGGCTGCAGATGTACTGCGGCGAAATTACAGAGAACGGGTTCGTTTTCTCAGGGGATACGTTCAAAATATCGGCTTTGCCAAGACATCGATTGAATATGAGGCCCATCCCAGAGTGGCGGGAGAAAGCAAATACAGTTTAGCCAAGCTATTTCGGTTTTCCGTCAACACGATTATGTGTTTTTCCAATATGCCGCTGAAGCTGGGGATTTACGCCGGCATTTTTTCCGCCTTTATCGGAATTGCCGTGCTGATTTACACACTGATCACCCGCCAGGGAGCGCCCAGCGGGTATGCCACGATAGTAGTTCTGATCTGCTTTATGTTCGCTATGCTTTTTGCCATTGTCGGAATCATAGGAGAATACATTTCCGTGCTGTTTAACGAGCTGAAAGATCGGCCGATTTATATAATAGATGATATCAGAAACCTGGAGAAGGAATAAGCCGGGGGAGCTACCCACTTCCGGCTATTCATGACAGTATTCTGCAAGGAAAGGGTTTGTTAATTTTTTCTAAAAGTAGTAATTTGCTATTGTATAAATGAAAAAAATATAGTAGAATAATTGTATGAAAACATTGGGGGCTTTCAGAAACTGTTTGACAATCGCTTTTTTGTGTTAAAGGGGTGAGGTTTATGTTGACGAAACGAGTTAA
Organism: uncultured Lachnospiraceae bacterium; assembly: GCA_904395885.1. GTDB lineage: Bacteria > Bacillota > Clostridia > Lachnospirales > Lachnospiraceae > UMGS1370. The sequence goes on along the minus strand of CAJFOF010000010.1, from coordinate 67,530 downwards.
CATCCTAGCCCCGTATCGAACGTTGCCGATATCCTATCTTGTCAGGACAGCGAATCAATTTACCTGCGATATTTATATTCAAGGGGATACATCAAAGATTAATGTAAAGGATTATGAGGCGATGCAGACGGGGCTGCAACCAAGAGGAAATGGCCTGGTCTTCTACTTAGAAGGAAGTGACGAAGGCGCGGCCGAAGTAAAATTACGTAAACTCTTTGAAGTTTAGAAATTAAAATGGGATGAGATGGAAACGATCTCATCCCTTTTTATGTGCGCCCAGGCGAATCTCTGCCTCAAAGATCAGTTGGAATAAGAGACTCGTCGGAGCCATTCGTCTCGATAACATGGCGGTACCAGAAATAGCTGTCTTTCAGAATACGCTTTTTGCTTCCGCGGCCCAGATCGTCCTGTTCGACATAGATCAGCCCGTATCGCTTGCTCATTTCAGAGGATGAGCAGCTAACAATGTCAATGGGCGACCAGACGTAATACCCTCTGACATCCACGCCGTCCAGAACAGCTTCTCGTACCTGACAGAGGTGCTGTCTGAGATAATCGATGCGGTAAGGATCGTGGATGGAGCCATCGTTTTCGATACGGTCAAAATATCCGATTCCGTTTTCGGCAATGTAGATGGGGCATTGATATCTGTCATAAAAAGTATTCAGCATGAATCGCAGACCCAGTGGGTCAATGGACCAGCCCCAGGGATTAGCTGGCAGGTTAGAGTTGCGGTAAGCGTGATTATGGTTTTCAAAACTCTTCTTATCGCAGACTCTCGTATAATAATAGGAAAATGCTAAAAAGTCTGCACGGTTAGAAAGGATTTCCTCATCGTGTTTTCCAAAATGAATCCGATAGCCGTTTTCTTTAAAAAAGCGGAGTGCATAGCCGGGATAACGGCCTCTTAAGAGGACATCACTGCAGAACAGTTCCATCTGATTATGCCGCAAGGTGGCCATAACATCATCTGGAGAGCAGGTGGCGGGATAAGCAGGACCGCCGCATAGCATAACGCCTACCTGGTTGCCGGGATCTGCCTGATGAGCATATCTGGCGGCCAGGGCACAGGCCAAAAGTTCGTGGTGAAGAGCCTGGTATTTTGCTTCTGAAAGATTTTCTACCCGATCGGAAGGGATGCCCAGATGATTATAGCTTTCCTGAGCGATCATATTGATTTGATTGACCAGAATCCAGTGACGCACCTTTCCTCTGTAACGGTCGAACAGGACGCGGCAGTAACGCACAAAAAAGTCAATCATTTGCCGGGAATACCAGCCATTATAGGAAAGGCTTAAATGGAGAGGCATTTCGTAATGTGATACCGTAATCATAGGAACCATTCCATTGGAAAGAATGGTGTCGATCAAGCCATCGTAGTAGCGCAGCCCTTCCTCATTGGGCGAGTCTTCATCGCCGTTGGGAAAGATTCTGGACCAGTTTATAGAAGTGCGGAAAGACTTTAATCCCATATCGGCCAGGAGTTTGAGGTCAGACGGATATGTGTGGTAAAAGTCTATGCCCCATCGCTTGGGGAAGACCCCATTTTTCTTTGTCAGCGCATTTTGGATCTCTTCTGAACTCATATCAAGGTTGGCTTTTTTCTCCAAAGCCACATTTTGGCAATATTCGCTTAAATCGGACAGGCAGATTCTTTTTCCGCCAAGATCGAAGGCGCCCTCGGCCTGATTTGCAGCGATTGCTCCGCCCCATAAAAAATCATCTGGAAAGCCCGATGGTAGATTTCGCATAGTTATCCTCCCTGTATGTCAGCAGTTCATGCTCTTCTTCGTTCTGAACACGGTTCACAGCCGGAGGCTGCCGGGTTCCTGTGGCTTTCATCATAAGATAAAAGCAGATGAGGTTCAAGACAGAAAGCTGCATGGAGCCTGTGAAAAACTTTAGCGGATGAACTCAACCAGGAGATCCAGCATTTCTTCATAATTGGCGACCTTAGAAAGGCGTTCCACACATTCGTCATCAAACAGGGAATCGGTCAGAGTGGAAAAAATTTCGCTGGATTTATTGCGGTCGTTCTGATTCAGGGCAATCATAAAGACGATATTTACATGGTGTTCTCCCCAGGGAATCGCTTTTTTAAATATTGCCACTGCGATGCGGCTGATGTTGGCATCCATATTGAGGGTATGGGGCATGGCAAAACCGCCAAAAGCGGTAGAGGACAGGGATTCACGGTAGAGAACCTGATCTTCATAACCGCTCTCTGTCACGCCGGCTTTATTCATAAGCCCGGCCAGATGGCGAATGACCTGGGAGGGATCAGAGCAGGGAGGATTCGCCAGAAAGAGAGAATGAGAAAAGTGTTTTCGGCAATATCGGAGGAGCCGGAGCTACCCTGGCTTTTATCGTAATCGCTGTAATATTTGCAAAATCGGCCCAGATGAAAGCCATCAGCAAGGTGGCGATTATCCCCCAGCTCTTCAACATCAATGAGCCGGTCACCTACGGTCTGCCCACCGTAATGAATCCCTTCCTGCTGCTGCCCTATATCGGCGTACCGATTATCAATATCACCATCGCCTACCTGGCCACCTGGCTGGGGCTGGTGGGAAAGGTTTATATTAATGCGCCCTGGTCCATGCCCGGCCCGCTGCTGGCATTTTTTTCCACCCTGGACTGGAGAGCCGTTATCCTGTGGTTGATTCTCTTTGTGATGGATCTGGCTTTGTGGTTCCCATTTATGAAAGCATATGATAAGTATTTGCTGGAGAAAGAAGGCGCCCATGAATAAACCAAACATTTTCATGTATGTCGTAGACCAGATGAGAGCAGATTCCCTGCATCATCTGGGATGCGAAGCGTCCCAGACGCCCAATTTGGATCAGCTGGCAAGAGAAGGCGTGTCGTTTTCCAACGCCTTCTGCCAGAACCCTGTCTGTGTTCCCAGCCGCTGCAGCTTTATGACGGGGTGGTATTCCCACACGAAAGGCCACAGAACTATGAATTTCTGCCTGGAGCCTGGAGATCCCAATCTGCTGCTGGAACTGAAAGAGGCAGGCTACCATGTATACTGGCTGGGGCGGAACCATTTTATACCGGCCGATCAGCAGGAGCGGATCATGGAATGCTGTGATTACCGTTTCCTGGGCAGTGAGATGACTACGGCTTCCATCCATGGCTTTACAGGCAAGAGCCCGGAAGAAATCAAAGAGGATGAAGATTACTATTCTTTCTATAAAGGGAAAATGTCCCAGAAGGAGGCTGATGATCAGCTAGATCACGTGCTCTCCAGGCATGCGGTGGAGCTGATCCGGTCAGGGCAGTTAAAAGAACCGTTCTGCCTGTATATTGCAGGAATCCTGCCCCATCCGCCCTATGAGGTGGAGGAACCCTGGTACAGCCTGATTGACAGAGAAAAGATCCGGCCTCCCAGACCCAGCATCAGCGGGCTGAAAGACAAGGCCAGTATGCTTTACGGGATCTACGGCAGATGCAATATGCAGAATTACAGCCTGGAAAAATTCCAGAACCTGCGCGGCGTCTATCTGGGTATGGTGGCCTGTGTGGATCAGCTTTTTGGAAATATTGTAGACGCCTTAAAGCAGGAAAAGCTGTATGATTCGACGAATATTGTATTTTTCTCGGACCATGGAGACTACACAGGGGATTACGGGTTGACGGAAAAAAGCCAAAATACTTTTGAAGATCCGCTGACCAATGTACCGCTGATTATAAAGCCTGCAAAGGGGATCGCGGTGAAGCCCCGGATTACCCCGGCATTGACAGAGCTGATTGACATCGGCCAGACCCTGGCGGATCTGGGAGGGACTACTTTGAAGCATACCCAGTTCGGAAAATCTCTGAGGAATGTACTGGCAGGAGAAGACGACAACAGAGACGCTGTTTTCTGCGAAGGCGGCCGGATTCACGGAGAAACCCAGGCTATGGAGACCCTGCGTTCACCGGATTCTATTTATTGGCCCAGAATCAAGACGCAGAATGAAGAAGGCCCCCAGCACACAAAAGCGGTGATGGAGCGGAATTTAAAATACAAATATATTTACCGGCTGTACGAGAAGGATGAATTTTATGATCTGGAGCAGGATCCGGAGGAATGCAGAAATGAGATTGAAAATCCCTGTTACAGCGGTATCGTTGCAGAAATGAAAGAGCGGATGCTCCGGTTTTTAGTAGAGACCGGTGACTTCGTGCCAAACAGAAAGGACAGGACGAGATAATGAAGATTATTTTATTGTGTGGAGCAGGAATGTCAGCCAGCCTTATGGCAAAAAGAATGGAAAAAGCAGCGGAAAAACAGGGAATCAAAGCGGATATCACGGCCAGGGCTTATACCCAGGCAGACGCCTTTTCCGACGATGTGGATCTCTATCTTTTAGGACCTCAGATCGCGTATTTTGAAGCGAGGTGTAAGGAGCAGAATCCCAACACCCCGGTATACGTAATCAATTCTCTGGATTACGGGACCATGAACGGTGAGAAGGTATTTCATGATGCCCTGAAGGCAATTGAAGCCTGCAAAAAATAATAGAGAGAGGGAATCAGCTATGGAAATTTCTATGGAAGATATTGTGATGAAACTCATAGTAAATGCCGGACAGGCGAGAACGAAAGCGATTCAGGCTTTGCGGGAGGCCAGGGCCTGCAAGTTTGAAAAGGCGGAAGAATTGATGAAGGAAAGCGAGGAAGTCGTCAACCTTGCTCACGAGTTTCAGTCTGAGCTTTTGCGGGATGAGCTGGATGAAAAAAAATCCGGCGGCCATGAGGTCAACCTGATCATGGTTCACGGGCAGGATCACCTGATGGACGCAATCACTGTCCGGGAGATGGCCAGAGAGATGATTGATCTGTGCAGGCAGCTGCATGAGAAACAATGTCTGTAATCAAAAAGAAATTGATATTTTATCAGCGAGGCAGCCCAAACTGCCTCGCTATTGTATTATGGGGCGGATAGCCCCAGCTGAGTAGGTTAAAGTTTCTCAATAGAGAAACAAACTGTTGATTATTCTGCATAATCATTTCTGTTTAATCATGTCAATAGCAGTCTTGATAGAAGATTCGAATAATTCTGGAATGACATGAAAGTGAAAATAAAAAGTATTCCGCTTGATCGGGAAGCGGGCGGATCTGAGATTTTACGCCTATTTTCCTTCTTCGGATGTTTGCCCTGACTTTAAATAATCATTGGCATCTTTAAAAAAGCTGGCAATCATCATAATAATCACAATACCCAAGGGGAAGGCTGCTATAATCGAGACCGTCTGCAGGTTGGACATGGAGTTTTCTGAAAACACCAGAGCGATGGGCAGCAAAATCAGCAGGACAGCCCAGAAAAGCTGAACAGTCCGGGACGGATGCTGTCCTTCCGGCAGATCTGTATAGGAATAGGAAGCGCCTACCAGGGCCAGGGCATCGTAGGAAGTTGCATAAAATGTGATCATGGAGATTGCCAGGAGTATCAGGCCGATAATAGGAATCGGCAGGCTGTCCATAATGGAGAGAATTGCCACATACAGGTCGCTGCTCTGGGCATAAGCGCCTAAGAGGTCGAGATCGCCGTGCATTTGGAGGCCAAGCCCGTAGTTTCCCAATACGATGAAAGACAGGAAAGTTCCGGCCACTCCAAAAATGTATCCGCCCAGGATTGTTTGACGGACAGTGCGGCCTTTGCTGATGGTGCCGATAAAGAACGGTGCGGCAACACACCAGACCATCCAGTATGCCCAGTAAAAAATCGTCCAATTCTGGGGGAAGGATGAGGTGCGGAGGGCGTCGGTCCAGGTGGACATGCCGATAAAGTTTTGCACCAGATTTCCGATGGAGGTGATTCCGGTCTCAATGATATAACGGCCTTTCCCGCCGCCTACGAATACATAAACCAAAAGGGCAAAAAAGAAATACACACAGCCGGCAGCCAGTCTGGCAACGCCTTTCATTCCAAAATATACCGTAATGATGTATACGATCCCAATGATCGCCAGGATAGCAATGGTCAGCATATTGGACTCAGGAATGCCAAAAAAGCGGCTGAAGACCATTGACAAAAGGGGGGAAGAAAGGGAAAAGGTGGTGGCAGTTCCAGCCAGGAGGGCAAAAACGGCCAGAAGATCGATAAGTTTCCCCGGGATTCCGTCGGTCTGCTTTCCCAACAGGGGGCGGCAGGCTTCGGAAAACTTTTGTTTCGTCCGTTTCCGCACATGGAGCATGAAGCCGAAAGCAACGGCCAGCACCATATAAAAACTCCAGGGGATAGGTCCCCAGTGGAAGAGCGGATAGGTGGAAGCCCAGTCCTGAACAGTCCCCATATCTGTGATGTGAGGTTCATTGGCATAGAGCATCCATTCGCATAGAGAATAGAACAGAATATCGGCGGCCAGACCGGATGTAAACATCATGGATCCCCACTGGAAATCCGTATAGACCGGTTTTTCATCCGGGCCTCCCAACCGGATAGTACCGTAGCGGGAGAATGCAATATAGAGGCTGAGAAGAAACACGCCCAGACCGATGATGAGATAATAACTCCCAAACTGCTCTCCAAGGAAAAAACGGATGGAGGACAGCACAGAAGAGGACTGCTCAGGGCTTGCCATAAACAAAACGCACAGTGCAATGACTGTGATCAGAGGAACAATGGTGGACAGCCAGTCAATACGTGGTTTCATAAAAATAGCTCCTTTTCTGTTCAAAAATTAATAAAAATGAATTATATTGAACATGATAACACTGTGGGAAGGAAAAATCAAGAAAAAAAATGAAGATTTTATGACATTTCAAAAAAAACACTGTTAAAAATGCGGAAGATTAGCTATAATACAAAATACCGCAAAAGAGAAAGATGGCGGAAAAGGAGGAACGTCCATATGAAAAGGACAAAAAAAATACTGGCAGTGTTAGGATGCGCGGCCATGCTGCTGTGTGGTTGTACACAGAGCAATATCGTGGCTCCCACCGGGGAAGCAGCGGAACCTGATTTTACCATAAAGGAAAATGTCACCATCGTCTGGGAACAGGTTCAGGAGGATCTGGGAGAGATCTTTATGGAATCAGAGGACTATCCATATCTTAATCAGATAGGATTCAATGTCAATGATACAGACAAGATGGTAAATGTGGAGCTGATCGTGTCCGATGATACATCAAAAGAAGAGGCTGTCAGCTACGCCACAGCTTTGGTCAAGGCGATCAACGACGAAGTATATGTCCAGAACAATTACTATGAATTGTCTTCTGCTGATTCCTACGGTGGATTTTTTAAGGAGTATGGTTTTCACGTAACAGTATCTACTGTCAGCAACGGGGAGGGCGCTGAACCTGATCTGGTGAATGATACGGTAGCTGCCGGGGAAGATCGGGCGATCGTGCCGGTGGAAGGCTGACAGGCTGGAATACAAGGAGAACTGAGATGAAAGTACCGAACGATCCGGTCATGCTGTTCAGTTACATCAACACTCAGCTCAGGGATTACTATTCTTCTCTGGATGAGTGCTGTCTTGCGCTGGATCTGAACAGAGAAGAGCTGGAAACAAGGCTGAAAGAGGCCGGCTGGTCCTACGATCCGACAGCCAATCGGTTCAAAGGGTAATATTCTGCATCCGCTCGGTCGGATGCCGGCTGTAGAGAAAGGAAACACATATGACAGCGATTTTGGAAGCGGCCTTGACAGGCTGGGACTGGCTGATTGACAACATTATCTATGTCAATCTGCTTCTGTCAGTGATTATCGTCTTCTTTCAAAGAAGGGATCCCAAGGCGGTATGGACATGGTTGCTGGCTCTTTACTTTATTCCGGGTTTTGGAATCCTGCTTTATCTTCTGTTTGGTCAGGATTTCCACAAGAGCAAGATGTTCCGGATAAAGAATCTGGAAGACAAAATGCGATATTCTGTCGAGAGTCAGGAAGAGATGCTGCGGTCTTTTAACCATGAAAACCTGGAAGACCCGCTGGTTCGCGATTATGGCGACCTGATCATGTATAACTTAAAGACATCAGGCTGTGTGATGACGGTTTACAATGAACTGGAAATTTTTACAGACGGAGAGGCCAAATTTGAGGATCTGCGCCGCTCCCTGAGACAGGCCCGCCATTTCATCCATATTCAGTATTATATTATTAAGAACGATGAACTATTTGATTCCATAGTTCCGATTCTGATCGACCGGGTTCGCAACGGAGTAGAGGTGCGGATTCTGTACGATGGAATGGGAGGGCGTTTCATGCCCCAAAAACGCTGGGAACAACTGGAAAAAGCAGGCGTGAAAGTGGGCGTGTTTTTTCCTGCCCTGCTGGGCCGGCTGAATCTTCGTATCAATTACCGCAATCACAGAAAAATTGTTGTGATTGACGGAAATATCGGGTACGTAGGCGGCTTTAATATCGGGCGGGAGTATATCTCAAGAGATCCCAAATTCGGATATTGGAGAGACACGCACTTGAGAATCACAGGGGACGCTGTTGTCAGCCTTCAGATCCGCTTCGCCCTTGACTGGAACTATGCTACCCACGAGAATCTGTTTACGAATATGGCGTATTTCGAGCCTCAGGACAGAGCAGATCTGGTGAGAGCTATGCAGACTGGAGAAAAGCGTCTTTTGGCAATTCAGATTGTGGCCAGCGGCCCGGATACGTTGGACCGGCAGATACGGAACAATTATCTGGAGCTGTTCCATAAGGCTCGCAAAAATATTTATATCCAGACTCCCTACTTTGTGCCAGACGATACGATTCTGTCTGCACTTAAAATCGCGGCCCGCTCCGGCGTGGATGTGCGGCTAATGATACCGTGCAAGCCGGACCATCCATTTGTCTATTGGGCGACCTATTCCTATGCAGGCGATCTGCTTCAGGCAGGCGCCCGCTGCTACGTATACGACAATGGCTTTTTGCATGCAAAGGGCGTTATGGTAGACGGAAGGGTGAGCTGCTATGGAACCGCCAATATGGATATTCGCAGCTTTGAATTGAATTTTGAAGTAAACGCTACAATCTATGACGAGGAAGTCACCAGAGAGTTGGAAGAGATCTTCCGAAACGATCTTTACCATTGCAGGGAGATCACCCCGGAAGTTTATGAAAAGAGGAGTCTTCTGATTCGCGTTAAAGAACAGGGGAGCCGACTGCTTTCCCCATTGCTGTAAGGAAATAAGCCCCAAACTGTAATGAAAGGACAGTTTGAGGCTTATTTTTTGCATTTCTTCTGAATAAAACGACCTGCTGGGCGCATACTAAGCCCCATGAAGACTTGGATAAAATTAAAGGAATTGCCTTTGAATTTTTTTAAATGCGGAGTAGCCGGATGGTGTCTGGAGGTGATTTTTACCTCCATAGACTCGATAGCGGCAGGAGACTGGAGACTGATGGGGCGAACCTCTCTTTTGATGTTTCCGATTTACGGAATGGGAGCGCTGCTGGGGCCTATCGGAAAGATAACGGACCGGTGGGTCCGAGATGGAAGCCGGGGACCAGGCACGGAACTGAATTCGACGGATCGGGCTATGCGCCACGGTATTCTGTACATGGTGCTGATTTTTGTGGCAGAATATGTGTGCGGATTCTGGCTGCGCCGGAGAGGAATATGTCCCTGGGACTATACTGGCCGCCATTCCAGTATTAACGGTTTGATCCGTCTGGATTTTGCACCCCTCTGGTTTATGACAGGACTGCTGTTTGAAAAGATTACAGGCTTTGGGAGAAAGTAAAATTTTTGTGTTAGGCTTGTATTTGCATGGCGGATTCTATATAATAAAACAGAATCCTGCGGAGCAGATCGGCGGGCCAGCGCCGGTTCCTGGTACGCGACTGAAAAAACCGGAGGCACAATATTATGATACGATTTATCCTGTTGGCATTTATTCTCATAGCTTTTTTGATTGTCAGCATTCCGATTCTGATTTATGAGCATTTTCTGGGGGAAAAAGACCCACAGAAAAGAAATTGGCAATCTCTTAGAATTGTCCAATTTATGTTCCGCCTTCTGTTGAAAATCAGCGGTGTTTCTTATACGGTAGAAGGATTGGAAAATATTCCGAAAGACCGGGCAGTGTTGTATGTGGGAAATCACAGAAGCTATTTTGATATTCTGCTGGGTTACGTTACTGTTCCGGGGCTGACCGGTTTCGTGGCGAAAAAAGAAATGGACAGGTATCCGTCTCTGAGAGAATGGATGAGAAACGTGAATTGTCTGTTTTTGGACCGTCATGATATCAAGGAAGGACTGAAGACAATTCTGAAAGGGATTGATCTGGTTAAGAATGGAATCTCTGTGTGGATTTTTCCGGAAGGAACCCGCAACACCAATGAAAAATTGTCCGATCTCCTTCCCTATAAAGAAGGTAGCCTGAAGATCGCTGAAAAGAGCGGCTGTCCGGTGATCCCGGTGGCAATGGTGGGGACTGCGGATATCTTTGAAAAACATATTCCGTTTATTCGCAAGGCGAAGGTTAAGGTTCGCTATGGCAAGCCGATCTACCTGAAGGAACTGCCGCCGGAGAAGCGAAAGTTTTCCGGCGCTTACGTGCGGGACGTAATTATCAGTATGCTGAAAGAGATGGAGCAGGAGTGAAAAGATACATATGAAAGAGTTAAATCTGCAGGAAATCAGAGAGCAGTTAGATCAGATTGACAGAAAGTTAGTGGAGTTGTTTGAGGAGAGAATGCGGTTGAGCGGCGATGTGGCCGAGTTCAAGATTCAGACAGGCAAAGCCGTTTACGACGGAGAACGGGAAAAACAAAAACTGGGAGCAGTCAGGGATCTGGCTCATGGAGAGTTCAATCAGCAGGCGGTAGGAGAATTATTTTCACAGATTATGACAATCAGCCGCCGATATCAGTATCAGATTCTGGCGGAATACGGAAAACGCGGTGATACTGGTTTTTGCGAAGTAGAAGAGCTAAATAGAAAGGGAGTACGTGTCGTTTACCAAGGGGTGGAGGGGGCATACAGCCATGCCGCAGCCCTGAAATTTTTTGGCGAGGAAGTCGAAATTTACCATGTTCCCACTTGGGAAGACGCCATGCAGGAAGTAGAAGAGGGCAGGGCCGTTTATGCAGTCCTGCCTATTGAGAATTCTTCAGCAGGAGCGGTCAGTGATAATTACGATTTGTTGGTAAAATACAATAATTACATAGTTGGAGAAGTGCTTCTGACGGTTAATCATGCTCTGCTGGGACTTCCGGGAGCAGAGCTGGAAGAAATTCGGACCGTATATTCTCATCCCCAGGCTTTGATGCAGAGTTCCGTTTATCTGAATTCTAACAGGAAATGGCGCCAGGTCAGCGTAGTGAATACTGCAGTGGCGGCAAAGAAGGTGTTAGAGGATCAGGATCGGACTCAGGCGGCCGTGGCCAGCGAGACGGCAGGCCGTCTGTACGGGCTGAAGGTCTTAAAGTCCGGTATTAATCATAATAAAAACAACACTACCCGGTTTATTGTGCTGGCGAATCGGCCAATTTACCGGAAAGGCGCCGGGAAAGTCAGCATCTGTTTTGAGCTGCCCCATAAGAGCGGCTCTCTTTACAATATGCTAGGGAACTTTATTTTTAATAATGTTAATATGGTTATGATTGAGTCCAGACCCATACCAGGGAGAAATTGGGAATACCGTTTCTTCGTGGACATCGAGGGGAGCCTGGGAGATGCTCCGGTGAGAAATGCACTGATGGGAATTGAAAAAGAAGCCGTCAATATGAGGATTCTGGGGAATTATTAAGAGGCATACAAAGGAATGATCGAAAATGGGAAAGACGTTGAGACTGATATTATACCGAAATCTGGAAGAACAGATGCTGTTGGATTCTATGGCCGCGCTTTTGGAAGGGGAGAAGAGTTCGGAAAAATGGGATTCGTACCAGTGTGCGAACCAGCTTGTGGAGCTGGCAGACAGATACGGCTTTGAAGGAAATCTGTGGCATTGCTTTCTGGCCTATTGTCTGGCGAACCATGAGAATGCCTATAGTACGGCCTGTGAAATTTCAGAGCCGGCAGGAGGGACGATCCGTGAGCTGGCGGCCCATGATTTCGGCCTGATAAAAGAGCTGTTTGATCTTGATATTACAGAGCTGCCCGGCGATTTTTGGAAAAGTCTGACAGTCTACCAAGCGGCACAACGGACAGGGAAAGCTTTTAATCGAAGAATAAGAGATCGGATCGTTATGCTGGCAAAGGAGCTGGAAAGAGCCGCTGACACGGAGGCGTTTCAGGGCTATGTAACTGATTTTTACCGGGAGTTCGGGGTGGGACGGTTCGGCCTCAATAAAGCTTTCCGGATAGAGGAGAGCGGGCCGGAGGAGGCCTGGTTGCCCCGGATTGAGCCGATTACCCGAATCGACCATGTATATCTGAAAGACCTGGTGGGGTATGATCTTCAGAAACAGAAGCTGATTGCCAACACAGAAGCGTTTATTGCGGGGAAGGAGGCCAACAATGTCCTTCTCTACGGCGATGCCGGCACCGGGAAATCTTCCAGCATTAAGGCGGTACTGAATGAGTATTATGATAAGGGTCTGCGGATGATCGAAGTTTATAAGCACCAGTTCCGCTGCCTGTCTAATGTGCTGGAAGAGATCAAAGACCGGAATTATAAATTTATCATTTATATGGATGACCTGTCTTTTGAAGATTTTGAGATCGAGTATAAGTACCTGAAGGCCATTATTGAAGGAGGACTGGGGAAAAAGCCATCCAACGTCCTGATCTACGCTACGTCCAACCGCCGCCATCTGATCCGGGAGAAATTCAGTGATAAGCGGGAAATATTGGATGATCTTCACGGCAACGATACGGTTCAGGAGAAGCTTTCTCTGGTGGCAAGATTCGGTGTGACGATCTACTATGGAGCACCGGATAAATATGAGTTTCAGGAGATCGTCAAGGCTCTGGCAGAACGGAGCGGAATTTCTATGCCCCAGGAGGAACTGCTGGCGGAGGCGAATAAATGGGAACTCTACCACGGAGGCCTCTCGGGACGCACGGCAGCTCAGTTCATCACATACCTGCTTGGGAAAAAGGAGGAATAGCTTATGGCTGGAATACAGACATTCGCGGCAATTGATGTTGGCTCATTCGAGATTGAGATGGGAATCTATGAGATTTCCACAAAAGGCGGGATCCGCTTAGTTGACCATCTCCGCCATGTCATTGCCTGGGGGAGAGATACCTATAAACTTGGCAGGATCACTTATGAGAGAGTGGATGAAGTCTGCCGCATTCTGGAAGATTTTTCAAAAATTATGAAGGGCTACAAGGTTCAGGCTTACAGAGCGTATGCTACCAGTGCCATGCGCGAGGCCCAGAATAACCAGATGGTTCTGGATCACATAAAGGTTCGGACCGGGCTGGATGTAAAGGTCATCAGCAATTCAGAACAGCGTTTTATCAGTTACAAAGCGATCGCCATCAAGGATTCTGAATTCAATAAATGCATTCAGAAGGGAACTGCCATCGTCGATGTGGGCTTTGGCAGTATGCAGCTTACCTTGTTTGATAAAGAGAGTCTGGTAACGACCCAGAATCTTCCCCTGGGGGCTTTGCGTATTCGCCAGCTTCTGTCCGGAATTCCTGCAAATATGTCCCTGACCATGGATCTGATCGGGGAGATTGTAGACAATGAACTGTTTACGTTCCGAAAGATCCATTTAAAAGACCGGGAAATCAAAAATATAATCGGAATTGGTAAAAATACTCTGTATCTTTTCCGGGGAGAGCAGGAACAGCTCCCTGAAAAGATTGACAGGGAGGCTGTGGACCGGTCTTATGATCGACTTTTGACAATGGGACTGGAAGCGATTGCAGACAGGCTGGGAGTCAACACAGAGTATGCAAAACTGCTCCTGCCCAGCGCAGTTATCTATAAGAAAATTTTGGAAATTACAGGAGCCGAGAATATTTGGATTCCGGGAATCCGCCTGTGCGACGGAATTGCGGCAGAGTATGCGGATTCTATGAAACTGATAAAATTTAATCATGATTTTGAGCGGGATATTGTCATTGAGGCAAGGAATCTGGCAAAACGTTATAAATGCCATACCAGCCATAATCAGGCGCTGGAGCTTCACGCCCTGGCTATTTTTGATACTATGAAGCGGCTTCATGGAATGGGAAAACGGGAGAGGCTTCTGCTGCAGATCGCCGTCCTTCTCCACGCCTGCGGCAAGTTTATCAGCATGAAAAATTCCAACGAGTGCGCCTACAATATCGTTATGTCTACAGAGATTATCGGGCTGAGCCATCTGGAGCGGGAGATTGTGGCCAATATCATTCGCTATAACATCCGGGATTTCGACTATGATCACGTGCACCTGGAAGAGGGCGTCTTCCGCAGCGGCATGACCGAGATGGATATCAACAGAGTAAATATCATTATCGCCAAGCTGACAGCCATTTTGCGGCTGGCAAACTCCATGGACAGGAGCCATCGCCAGAAGCTGGTGGGCTGCAAAATGGCACTGAAGGACAACAATCTTATCATCACCACAGATTATCCGGGAGATATCTCTCTGGAGCGGATGTCATTCGAGCAAAAAGCAGACTTTTTTGAAGAAGTCTACGGAATCAGACCGATTCTAAGACAGAAAAGGAAGGGATAATTATGGGAGAAACAGGAGCACAGATTCAGGACTTTTTGAATCCAAAAAATTATGTGAATCGGGAATTGAGCTGGCTGGAATTTAACTACCGGGTGTTGAGCGAAGCCCGTGACAAAAGCCTGCCGCTTTTCGAGCGCCTGAAGTTTTTAAGCATTACCGCGTCAAATCTGGATGAATTCTTTATGGTTCGGGTGGCATCTTTAAAAGATATGGTTCATGCCAAATATACCAAACCAGACATCGCCGGCATGACGGCGGAAGAACAGTTGGTGAAGATCGGACTGAAGGCCCACGAGCTGGTCAATCTCCAATATTCCACATATAACCGTTCCCTCGTCCCAGCCCTCAAGCAGAACGGACTGAACGTGGTGGACGGATATGAGGAAATGACGGAGGAACAGGCAGAGTTTGCCGATCGGTATTTTCAGGAAAATGTGTATCCTGTTCTGACCCCGATGGCAGTAGATTCCTCCAGGCCATTCCCTCTGATTCGCAATAAGACGCTGAACATAGCGGCTCTCCTGAGAAAGAAAAAGGGGGATAAGGAGCTGGAATTTGCCATGGTGCAGGTGCCTTCCGGCCTTCCGAGAATCGTAGAGCTTCCGGTCACAATGGAGGACGATGGCAGGGAAATGCACAATGTCATTCTTCTGGAAGAGATCATTGAGAGGAATATGCAGTCTCTGTTCCTGAATTATGATATTATTGCGGCCCATCCGTTCCGGATCATGAGAAACGCCGATCTGTCCATTGATGAAGAAGAAGCGGTGGATCTTTTGGAGGAAATTCAGAAACAGTTAAAGAGACGCCAGTGGGGCGAAGTTATCCGTCTGGAAATTGAAGATAAAGTGGATAAACGCCTTTTGAAGATTTTAAAGAAAGAGCTGCAGGTGGAAACCGAATCGATATATGAGATCAACGGCCCGCTGGATCTGACATTTTTAATGAAAATGTATGGAATGAAGGGGTTTGATCATCTGAAGACCCAACCTTACCAGCCCCAGCCGGTTCCGGAGCTGATGAATGATGATGACATTTTTACCAATATCCGAAAAGGAGATATTCTGCTCCACCATCCATATCAGACATTTGACCCTGTGGTAAATTTTGTCCGTACTGCAGCTAAGGATCCGGATGTACTGGCAATCAAACAGACTCTTTACCGGGTCAGCGGCAATTCGCCTATCATTGCAGCGTTGGCGGAAGCTGCTGACAATGGAAAGCAGGTCTCCGTTTTGGTGGAATTAAAGGCACGGTTTGATGAGGAAAACAATATCATCTGGGCAAAAAAGCTGGAAAAAGCCGGCTGCCACGTTATCTACGGCCTGGTAGGGCTGAAGACTCACAGCAAGATTACCCTGGTGGTTCGCCGGGAGGAAGACGGCATTCGCCGGTACGTTCACCTGGGAACCGGAAACTACAACGATTCAACGGCAAAATTGTACACGGACTGCGGGATTCTGACCTGCAATCCACTCTATGGGGAGGATGCGACGGCTGTATTTAATATGCTGTCTGGCTACTCAGAGCCGTTGAACTGGAATCGGCTGGCGGTGGCTCCTCTCTGGCTGAGAGATACTATGCTGAGGCGCATCAGACGGGAAACGGAGAATGCAAGAAAGGGCAAACAGGCTCATATCATTGCCAAGATGAATTCTCTCTGCGATAAAGAAATTATCGCAGCCCTCTACGAGGCAAGCTGTGCCGGGGTAAAGATTGAGTTGATTGTAAGAGGTATCTGCTGTCTCAAGGCGGGTATTCCGGGCCTTAGTGAGAATATTTCTGTCCGTTCGATTGTAGGGAATTTCCTGGAGCACAGCCGGATCTTCTATTTTGAGAATGATGGGGCGCCCAAGCTGTTTATGGGGAGCGCTGACTGGATGCCCAGAAACCTGGATAAACGGGTGGAGATCGTGTTCCCAGTGGAGGAAGAAGAGGTTCAGAGGAAAGTGATGCACATCCTGGAGGTGGAGCTGGCTGACAATGTAAAGGCCCATATCCTTCAGCCGGACGGAAGCTATGAGAAGCCGGATCGTCGGGGAAAAGTTCAGGTAAATTCCCAGGATCAGTTCTGCGAAGAGGCTGTCCGGGCCGCTGCTGCAGAGTTGAAAAAGACGGAAATTGCAGGACGAAGAACCTTTATCCCTGTGGAGAGCCACGAGGAGTAAAGATAGAAAACAAGCCATAAAACAGATGTCCCTGCGGGCAGGAATCGGAATTTTCAGCCGCCTGCTCACAGGGACATTTTGAGTTTCTGTAGAATTTACCCCCTTAATCATTTGCCGGAAGACCGCTGTGGAAGGAGTAATTTCCCAACTCTCCAAGCAGTGGCTCAAAGGTCTCCGGCCGGGTGATATCACCAGAGCTGACCAGAGCATTGATATGGAAGTAGACAGTTCTGCATTTCATCAGAGACTGGCGGAAAAGATCCGGGAAAGAGGCAGTAGAAGCCATCTGATGATTCCACGGGTTGCACCAGACCTCATGATCGGAGTTGAGGCTTTTTCTGGGGGAGGCGACCTTATCCGTCACAATCTTAGACGAGGCGACGGGATGCTTTAAGAATATAGATTCAAAGAATTCGATCCGCGCCTGTTTTTTTCCGGACTTATCCGCCAGGGTTCGACACCCGAAACGCATAGCCAGAATTGACCGGTGCACCATGCGGGGGGTGATCTGAAAATTGTTCTTATAACTGATCGGATAGTATGTTTCATTGATGCATTGGGCAAGGAACCTGGATATGAATTGGGTTTCCAGGCCATTTAAACAGATAGTAGCCGCCTGATTGAATTGGGAGGGCTTCTTTTTTTTGTATTTATAGAGCAGCAGAGCGTCGATATCATTTTCCAGCAGGGCGTGAAGTCCGTGATAATGGTTGGTAGGATTGTTGACATCGTACTGAATTCTGCCGTAAACAAAAGGATGGCAGATATAATCTCCGATATAATGGCCCAGATACCCGCAGAAATATGCCAGGGCCTGTTCTCTCTGCTGCCGGGACTCTATCTGAGAAATATGGATCAGACAGCAGCGGAAGAATTTATTGATATGGTGTTCGTGCATATAGGACCCTACGTTCCGATAATCCCGGTGACGCAGGATGGGAATATTATAAAAGAACATATCTGGACCCTGAAGACCAAGCTGATACAGCCAGCGGTACTTGGCAATGATAAATTTTAACTGGCAGGGCGGCATATCATTGTATGCCTTCATCCCTAAAATATAGTGAGTAGTAAAGCCGGGCATGACACAACTCCTCTCTTTTTTCGTGCCGGAGCCAACGCAGGAAAGGTACAGCACTGGCGGCGCCTGTACTTATAAGTATATTTTAGCACAGATTCACCGGGATGGCGATAGGAGATTCCGGTATAATATCGGACAGGAAAGAATAAGTTAGAGTACAGACGGAAGAGTTTCATGGCTGGTTTTCGACTTGGCCAGAAGGTTTTTAGCGGGAGGATGTAAATATGGCAAATTGGATCCACCAGCTCCACCAGATTGTATGGGGACCATGGCTGCTGATACTCTTTTTAGGAACCGGGCTGTATCTGACAGTGCGCTCCGGAGGATTTCAGATACGAGGGATCGGTCTGTGGATGAAACATACGGCAGGCAGCTTGCTGGTACGGGAAAAGGCGACGATAGGGGCAGGAAAAATCTCCCAGATCCAAACGGCATGTACTGCGCTGGCAGCTACAATCGGCACTGGGAACATTGTGGGGGTGGCGACAGCTCTGACTGCAGGAGGCCCAGGCGCTGTATTTTGGATGTGGGTGTCAGCGATGATCGGGATGATGACAGCCTACGGGGAGACCTGGCTGGGAATTTGCCACAGGGTTCAGAACCAGGAGGGAAAGTGGCTCTGCGGCCCTATGGTTACACTGAAGAAGGGGGCGGGACTGCCGTTTTTAGCGGGAGTCTACGGCCTCTTCTGTGTTCTGGCATCTCTCGGAATGGGGAGCATGGTCCAGGCAAACTCTCTGGCAGAGGCGGCCGAATTTGCCTGGGGGATTCCCAGATGGAGCTGCGGCATTATTCTAGTGCTTTTGGCCGGAATCGTGATAAAGGGGGGAACCAAACGGATTGCGGGAACGGCAGGGAGGCTGATCCCATGGTCGGCGGCCATCTATCTGACAGCCTCTCTGGCAGTATTATGCCTGTGCTGGAGACAGATCCCTGTGGTACTGGGACAAATTATATCGGCAGCATTTTGCCCAGAGGGAGCGGCCAGGAATCTTGCCGGGGGAGCGGCCGGCTGGGGAATGAAAACTGCAGTCCAGTACGGAGTAGCCAGAGGCGTTTTTTCCAATGAGGCCGGTCTTGGGAGTCTGGCGATTCTTCATGGGACTGCGGAAGACGGTCGCCCGGAAATTCAGGGAATGTGGGCGATCTTTGAAGTGTTTTTTGACACAATTCTGGTATGCTCCGTGACTGCGCTGGTGATTTTGTGCGCTGCAGCCCAGAAAGGGTTTCCGCTGGAGAACGGCGCAGCTCTAGCAGTTCAGTCCTTTTCAGAATGTTTGGGAAAACTGGGAGAATACACAGTAGCTCTTTCTATGATGTTGTTTGCATTTGCAACGATTATAGCCTGGTATTATATGGGGAGGCAGGCGGCAGAATATATGGTGGGAGGAGGAAAATGGGCATCTGTGTGCTATTTGATCGCTTATCTTTCAGCCTCTTTTCTGGGGTGCATTGTCCGTCTGGAGACGGTGTGGGAATTGGCAGATATTGTCAACGGTCTGATGGCGATTCCAAATCTTGCTGCCATCCTGCTTCTGGCTGATCAGATTCATTATCCGACTGAGAAAAAGAGAATTCAGTCTGGCAGTGAAAAAAGAAAAGCCATTGGCAGATAGATCGAAATTTCAATCTATCTGCCAATGGCTTGGAGTATTTTAATAGAAAAAGGGAGGAGAGCTGATAATTGCTTATCAGCTCGAGTATTATGAAAAAAATCTTGTAGGCTTTGGCTAAACAACTTGTTCTGTTGTTTATGGTTATAGTATATGTTGGAATCATGAAGAAATCATGATCTCAATGTAAAAGGTTTTTGAATGATTTTTGAACAGTTTATGAACAGCAGGAAAATCAGAAAACACGTATCCCTAGTTGAAACTTTGAGGAAGATGTGATAAAATCAGATAAATTATAGATTTCCTTCTTCCATCTTTTCTGTTGCGGAAGGTTAAAAAATTTTTTTGGGGGGGGGGAGAAAGAAGAGTTCAAATGAAAAGAATGGAGAGGCTTATGGACATCGGGACAGTGAAAAATCACGTGTCGCGGTATCTGTCGGCTATGGATTTTCAGACGGCCTGTGCTCTGTTCGTGATTCGCATTGGCCAGCTTAATAAAATTTATGATACCCTGGGCCAGAAGGCTGGAGACCAGGAAGTATATCGTATAGGGCAGACTCTGTCTTTATCATTCCGCGCTACCGACATCGTGGGGCGTACGGGAAAAGACGAGTTTGCCATTTTTATTTCAGGGGCTATAACGAAGGATGGAATACGGGAAAAAGCAGAACTCTTGAAACATTCTTTGGAAAAGATTATTGAAACGGACCGGCCTGAAAAACAGGAGATTTATATTGGAATCTGTATGGCTGCAGGAACTGGCATCAACTTTGATGAGATGTATGGGACTGCCTGCGGAGCGTTGGAAAACGTACAGAGTTCTGAGGAAGATAAAGCACAGATTCATATTAGAGAGATTCATACAGATAATGAAAAGGCGCAGGGAGAGTATAATACTTCTCTGTTGGATACGATACACCTGCTTTCTCTGCTGGAAACGATTGAAGAGGGCGTAGGCCTCATAGAACTAGGAGAGACGATTCGGGTGCGCTATCTCAATCCTGCCTACAGTCGCTGGAGAGGCATGGAGGGACTGAAAGAAGAACTTCCTTGTACTCTGCAGGAGATGGGGATTCATCCGGATGATCTTGCCAGCTACGAGCATATGCTTCGCGAGGGCGGGCAGAGCGGTCGGCTAATGGGGCATATTCACCGGATTGCTGCGAAAGACGGCAGTTGGAGATGGATTCGGGTCCGTGCCATGCGGATTACCTGCCAGGATTGGAGCAATCCGATTGTCTTGGAACTCTCAACAGATATTACAGAAATCAGGGAAAAAGAGGTCCGTCTCAGAGAGGCAGAGGAGCGGCTCAAGGTTGTAATGGAACAGTCATCCTATGATCTGTGGGAAGTCGATGTGGTAAAAAAATTACTTCGCAAGTACGATTACAAGGCTGCTTTCGGGGAACAGCCAGGAGAGTGGAAACCTTTTCCAGAATATTTGATACAAAACGGTATTGTGGCTGCAAACTCGGCTTCCAGTTTTCGGAATTTTGCTGAGGAACTTCTGGAGGGGAGAAGACAGGGAAGTGGAAACTTTATCATGCGGAACCCGGAGACAGGGAGCTTTGGCTGGAATTCACTGGTTTACCACATGGTATTTGATGAAACGGGAAATCCGATTAAGGCGGTAGGTTTAAATAAATGTAATTCTTCTCTTTCTGAAAACCAGATGCAGATGAGAGAAAGACGTTTTTTGCCGGATATTTTAAGATATTCTCTGGTGGGAAGGATTCGGGCAAACCTGACAGAGGATTTCATAGAGGAACTGTGGCTGGAGGGCAACGACCTGACCGGAACAGTGGGAAATCAGTCCTATATGCAATTTCTTCCCGGCAGACTTAAAGAATTTTGCGGAGAAAAAAATGAAAACCATATACTGGACTGGCTGGACCGAACGGCCCTCATAAAAGAATTCCATAATGGAAAAAGATGGTTTACAAAAGACTTCCGGCGAGTTGACAAAGATGGAACGATTCGGTGGACATCTGCTGTAGTAAACCTTTTTAGAAGTAAAAGCAATGGGGAGATCGGCCTGTTGGTTTTTCTTAGAGATATAGATCAGAAAAGGAGATGGGAGCAGGTACTGAAGACTCAGGTGGACAGAGATCCGGTTACAGGTCTTTACAGCAGCAAAACATTGCAGGAGTTAGCAGAAAATCTGATTGCCGCAAATGTTGGTTCAGTCTGCGGGACAGCAGTAATCCGGATTATCGGTATCCCCAAGGGAAAAGAATTGACTGAGATCGAAAGGGAAAAAAGAAGGGCGATTGCGGTAGCATTGAGCCTTGCCCTGGGAACCGATGAATTTTTGGGAGAGTATCGGGAAGATCTGTTTATTGCATTTTTTTCCAATACTGACTCCGAAAACGGCTTAAAAAAACGGCTGGAAGAGGCGTTCTATTATGTCAGGGTGCTATTAAGCGATACCTTTGAGATGAGAAGTCTCCGCTTTGTGGCAGGTGTTTTTTGCCAGCGGAGCGAGAACGCAGATTTTCAGGTGCTTTCCACGCATGCTGCACACCTGTGCGATACAAGCGCCTGCGCTGAGTCAGACTGCGTCATGCTCCAGGGAGCAGCGGAAGACTGGCAGAAACAGACGGAATGGGGTGGAAATGGAAGAGGAATGACTGTCCAGAGGAAAGATATGGAGAGGCCCTTGTCGGAGGAGGAGCAGAGCGTTGCTTTCCATTGTGTCACTGCCATGCTGACCTCCAAATCTCTGGATGCATCAATTGGAAGTGTCCTGCACTATATAGGCGCCTATTACAGGGCAGCGAGGGTGTATATTCTGGCATTATCAGAGAGTGGAAAGACAGTGACAATGCTGTACGAATGGACAGAGATCGGCAAGAGCAGTATCCGCAGGGCAATGTCAGATGTGCCCCTTCACAGGTTTCCGGTATTGATTCGCTGTCTCAATGAAAAGACGGCGGTTACTCTGGAAATTCCCAGAGAAAAAATCTTTGAAAGTGAGCAGCCTTGGCATTACACGGCATGCCCCCTGAAGGGAGAAGGCGGGATAGGAGGATTTCTGTGTATTGAGAATTCTCAGAAGCACCCCTCCGAGGTAGCCTTGCTGGGGACACTGATCCCATATATTTTGAAGGAACAGAAACGGTTTGAAAATGCGGTCGGCAAGACAGATCTGGAAGGACAGGACAGTCTGACCGGAATGGGAAATCTGAGAACGTATCTGGATTTGATCAATTCTATGGATTCCGATACGTATACCACTTTGGGAGCAGTGACAGTAGATATTCCCAATCTCTCATATATTAATAGTACTTTGGGATTTGAATATGGAAAAGAGATGCTTCTCTATGTATCAGAAACCCTTACCGCTGTTTTCCGAAAAGCGTTTTTATTCCGAACATGGGACGCAGAATTTGTGGTTTTGACTCCCAATGTAACCTATGAGACGTTCATCGGCAAGTGTACACGGGCGCGATTGATGCTGCAGCGCCGTTATCCTAATAAACTCAGGATAGGCTACACATGGTCGGACAGAATTTTTACGGGGAGAGAGCTGGTCAAAGAAGCGATGGCCATTATGAGATGTGAGCAGATCCCCAAGAAACCAGACAGTATGGAGGCACTTTTGGAAGAATTCGGAGAGAAAATGGCAGAAGAGGTTTCCAGGAGCAAGTTCATGGCCTATTTTCAGCCTAAGATGGATATGAGAACAGGAGAATTGATTGGTGCAGAAGCTCTGGTTCGCAGGATAGATCGGTCTGGGAAGGTAACATCGCCAGGAAGTTTTATTCAGGAAATGGAAAAGAACGGGTCTATTCGGGAACTGGATTTTTATATGTTGGAATGGACCCTTTCCTATATGGAACAATGGCGAACAAAAGGTCTGTCCCTGGTGCCGATATCGGTTAATTTTTCGCGGAATACATTTTTAAACTCGACAGCGCCAGCTTCGGTGCTGGCTCTCAGGAGTCGCTACCCGGCGGTGACAGATAATCTGATTGAGATTGAGATAACGGAAACAGCGGGAGATGTGGAGACTTCGACTCTGTCACGGGCAGTAGAGACATTCCGGGAATTTGGGCTGAGATTTGCTCTGGACGATTTTGGCTCGCACTATGCCAATCTTTCTATTTTCAGCCACGTGAAATTCGATGAAATCAAACTCGACAGGAGTTTGATTAAAGATCTGCCTGGAAACGCGATTAGCCAGGCGATGGTACGGGACTTGGCGAAGATCTGTCATGATTCCGGAATGGCCTGCATTGCAGAAGGTGTGGAGACAGAGAGTCAGAGAAAGGCATTGTTGGAAGCAGGCTGTGTTTATGCACAGGGATATTACTATGATGCTCCGCTGCCGGCAGATGTGTTTGAAGAAAAATATTTAAAGCCCGCACAGAGGGAAGATACAGGAGGTATGGAGAATGACGAATGATAATGCCGCCAGAAACAGAAGGGGAAGAGAAGAAGAGAGAAAGCTGTCGGAACCCCTGATCGTTGGGATAGGGGCGTCTGCCGGCGGGCTGGAGGCCCTGCAGCAGTTTCTGCTGTATATGCCTGTCAACAGCGGATTGAGTTTTGTGGTGATCCAGCACCTTTCTCCGGACTACAAAAGTCTTATGGCAGATATTTTAGGGAAAAATACGGAGATGATGGTCCTGCAGGCAGAAAACGGCATGGCGGTGGAACCGAATACCGTTTACCTGATTCCGCCTAAAAATAATATGACGATTCAGGATGGAAAATTAATATTGACGCAATTTGTTCAGGGAATGCTGAACCACCCTATAGATGTGTTTTTCACTTCTCTGGCAAAAGAGCAGAGAGAGCGGGCCATCGCGGTGATTTTTTCGGGGACTGGAAGCGATGGTACCAATGGAATCAAATCAGTCAAAGAAAACGGCGGGCTGGTAGTGGTGCAGGATCCGTCTACAGCCAAATTTGATGGAATGCCCAAAAGCGCCATCAGTACCGGACTGGTGGATTTTGTTCTGTCTCCCAGGGAGGTTGTAGATGAAATTCTAAATTTCTCCAATTATCCCAGCATCATACAGCCCAATACGGATGAAGAATTTTTTTCTGATGAAGAAACATTTACTAAAATTTATGGGATTTTGAAGAAAATCAGCGGAATTGATTTTACATATTATAAGCGAACGACTGTTATGCGAAGAATTGAGCGGAGGATGGTAGTGACTCACAGCTCAAACCTGGTACAGTATGCCAAGATGCTGACAGAGGACAGCGGAGAAGCGGAAATTCTGGTAAAAGAGATTTTGATCGGTGTAACGAATTTCTTTAGGGATCCGGTATTTTTTGAAAAGTTAAAAAGTCAGGTAATCTCTACGATTGTAAAAAGGACGGAAGACAAAGAACCGATCCGGGTGTGGAGCGCAGGCTGCTCGACGGGAGAAGAGGCATATTCGATTGCCATTCTGTTCCAGGAAGTGATGGAAGAGCTGAATGTTCAGAGGGATGTTAAGATCTTTGCAACAGATGTGGATGCCAAAGCCATTGAACAGGCCGGGAAGGGCATCTTTGCCGAGAGTATTATGGATGATGTCAGCATGGAGCGCCTGAGCAAGTACTTTTTGAAGCGAAACGATCAATATGTAATCTCCAAAGAAATCCGCAGGATGATTATATTTGCCCCCCATAATATGCTTTCAGACCCGCCTTTTGGAAAATTAGATCTGATCTGTTGCAGAAATGTGATGATATACTTTCAGCCTGTGCTTCAGAGAGGCCTTTTTGCGATTTTCCACTCGGCTCTTAAAAACAACGGTTACCTGTTTTTGGGAAAAAGCGAGACTGCCAGCGAGTACGCAGCAGTGTTTAAACTGGTCTGTGCTCAGGAAAAGATTTATATTCATAAGGGCGAAGGAAAACTGGAGGATTTGACGCCGCCTGCCTTCAATATTCCCAACATTCAGACGGTTGCGCCAAAGACCAGCGGAATCGGGAACAGGGAGCAGAACGAGTATGTTATGGAAGGGATTTATACCCGGTTCCTTGAGAAGTTTCTCCCTGCCTCTGTAGTTTTAAACGAGAAAAATGATGCAATCCACTTTTTTGGAAATTATCAGGATTATTTGTCCCTTGCCTCCGGGAGAGCAACGCTCAACTTTTTCAGCATGGTGAATCAGGATCTGAGCCTGGTGGCATCTACGGCCATAAACCGGTGCCGTTCAGAGAATATTTCTGTTACATACACCGGGGTGGCGGTGGACTGTCCGGAAGGCCGGCGAAACATTGATTTGGCAGTGTGCCCGATACCGGGACAGAGCGGCGAGAAGAGCGGTCTGGTGGCGGTTCTTTTCAATGAAAAACAGACAATTCAGGCGGAGGGCGTCACGGAAAAATATGACGTAGATATTACTGCGGCCAGAAGGATTACGGATCTGGAACAGGAACTCCAGGAATCGCAAAACGATCTGAAAACCACCATCGGCGAACTGGAGACAGTAAATGAAGAACTCCAGGCGGCGAATGAAGAACTTCTCACGGCAAACGAGGAACTTCAGAGCTCCAACGAAGAGCTGCAGTCGGTTAATGAAGAGTTATACACGGTTAATACAGAGTATCAGCAGAAGCTGGACGAACTGACTATGATGACAAATGATCTGTCAAACTTCCTGTCATCAACGATGATCGGCATTTTATTTGTGGACAGCAATCTCAACATTCGGAAGTTTACGGAATACGTAGGCAGGGAATTTCAGCTTATGGAGCACGATGTGGGAAGGTCGATTCAGATTTTTGCCCACAGCTTCCCAAATGAAGATATTGTGAAAGATGCACAGACAGTTTTGAAAAATCTGGTGCCGATTGACAGAGAGGTGGCGGCCATGAACGGCAGGTATTATACGCTGCGAATCGCACCTTACCGGACGATGGAAAACAGCATTCGAGGGCTTGTGATTACGATCATTGACAGTCTGGGGGCCTCCATCTCCAGGAGAGAAGACTGATGCAAACGAAAGGCGGATAAGAGATACCAGATATGTCGCTTATTACAGAGATAACAGATTTTATGGCGCCGGAGCTGGATATTTATGCCAGGGCTACGGAAAATCAGCTTTTGAACCGCCATGAACCAGGCAAAGGAATTTTTATAGCTGAAAGTCCCAGGGTGATTGAAAGAGCCCTGGATTCAGGCTGTGTTCCAATCTCTTTTCTAATGGAAAAAAAGCATGTGAAGAGCCAGGGAAAGGGACTGATTGCCCGATGCCCTCATATTCCGGTCTATACGGCTGATTTCCAGGTGCTGACCCAGCTTACTGGATTTCAACTGACCCGAGGGATGCTGTGCGCTATGTACAGACCAAGGCTGCCGGAGGTTCAGGAGGTCTGCCGGGGAGCAAGGAGAATTGCTGTTTTGGAAAATATTGTAAATCCCACGAATGTAGGAGCAATTTTCCGATCAGCCGCTGCCCTGGGCATGGACGGCATTATTTTAACTCCCGCATCCTCAAACCCACTGTACCGCAGAGCTATCCGGGTCAGCATGGGAACCGTTTTTCAGATCCCATGGACATTTTGGGGAGAGAAGGAGAGTTGGCCCGAGGAAGGGAGCCAGCTTCTCCATAGGCTCGGATTTAAGACGGCTGCAATGGCGCTGAATGACAATGCGATTTCCATTGACGACCCGAGGCTCAGAGAGGAGGAAAAGCTGGCAATCGTTCTGGGAACGGAAGGGGATGGCCTGGCATCGTCTACCATTGGAGAGTGTGATTATACCGTCAGGATTCCCATGTCCCACAGCGTTGATTCGCTGAATGTGGCTGCTGCCAGTGCTGTGGCGTTCTGGCAGTTGAGCCGCCAGTAAGGATCAATAGGATTATTTTAGTAAATTGGTCATGCTTTTCAGACTGATGACCAGAGTAGAAGTATTGTGGAGAAGTGCCGAGGTTGCAGGGGGAAGAATGCCGACGACACCAAGGCAGATCAGGCCCAGATTAAACCCAATGACAGACCGGTAATTGGTCCGGACGCGTTTCATAAGAGCATTGCTGAGAGATTTTAAGGTCACCAGTTGCCACAGGGCGTCTTCGGAGATGGTGATATCTGCAATTTCCCTGGCGATTTCAGCGCCCTCGCTGATGGCGATGCCGACATCTGCAGCGGAGAGAGCCGGGGAATCGTTGATACCATCGCCAATCATAATCACTTTCCGGCCATTCTTCTTTTCGTTTTCAATATACTGAGCTTTGTCTTCCGGGAGGACTTCTGAATAATACTCGTCAACCCCAATTTTTGAGGCAACAGACCGGGCGGTTCGGTCACTGTCTCCGGTCATCATGACAATTTTTGAAATTCCCAGACAGCGCAGAGCGCGAATTACTTCCGCAGCTTCTTCCCGCAGTGGATCTTCGATACAGATCACAGCGGCAAGCCTTCCGCCCATAGCCATATAAAGGTGGGAATATTCAGGAGACAGAGAGTTAAATTTTTCCTGTTCCCGTTCGGGTACAGTACAGTTCTCGTCCTCGAAAACAAAATGACTGCTTCCGATTACCACCCTATTATCTCCAATATAGGAGGCAATTCCGTGAGCTACGATGTAATCCACTTTGGAATGCATTTCTTCGTGAACCAGACCCCGCCTTATGGATTCCTGGACCACTGCGTTCGCCATGGAATGGGGAAAGTGTTCCTCCAGACAGGCTGCGATTCGAAGCATTTCGTCAGCGTTTCGCCCCTCAAACGGGATAATGGCTGCTACCGTTGGCTTTGCCTTGGTCAGGGTTCCTGTTTTGTCGAACACGATGGTGGAGGTCTCTGAGATCGCCTCCAGATAAGAGCCGCCTTTCACTGTGATGTGATAGGTGCTGGCTTCCCGCATTGCTGACAGAACTGACAAGGGCATGGACAGCTTCAGAGCGCAGGAAAAGTCTACCATGAGGATGGACAGTGCCTTTGAAACATTTCGAGTAAGAAACCATGTGAGGATGGTACCTCCCAGGCTCCAGGGAACCAGAGCGTCTGCCAAGGTGGAAGCTCTGCTTTCTAGAGATGATTTCAGCTTTTCGGATTCTTCAATCATAGTAACAATGCGCTCATACCGGGTAGCGCCGGCCTCCTTTTTGACGCATAGCGTAATAGCGCCCTCCTCGACGGCAGTACCAGCATAGACGTAATTTCCTGCGGCTTTCCTTACCGGAATGGATTCCCCTGTCATAGAAGCCTGATTTACCATAGCTTCACCAGAAACGACAATGCCGTCAAGGGGGATGACGTTGCCGGTATGGATAATGATCCGGTCGCCTTCCCGGATTTGAGAGATTGGAACCAGAACTTCACAGCCATCGGCTTCCTGCCACACCTTCTCAATTTTAAGAGACATACTTCGGGCCAGATCGCCTACGGATTTTTTGTGAGTCCATTCCTCCAGCAGCTCTCCGATTCCCAGAAGGAACATGACAGAACCAGCAGTGTTGAAATCCATTCTCAGCATGGATACCGATATAGCTGTGGCATCCAGCACTTCTACCTCCAGTTTTCGTTCTGCAAGACACCGGATTCCTTTTGCCAGATATTTTAACGACTGGAGTAGGGTATAGACTGCACGCAGAGGGGCTGGAAAAAATACCGTAGTGAATGCACGGACAGCCAATTTTTGGAGCAGCTTTTCTTTATATTCCTGATTTAAGGCTCTGCCGCTCTCCTGTGGAACGATTTCATCCAGGGTTCTATCTTCGTAGCGAAATTGAAGAATATGGTCGATCAGTTCCTGGCGGCTGCCGTCAAATACGATAGCAGCATCGGCAGTCCGTTCATACACGACAGCCTTTTTCACCATGGGGAGGGAGGAGAGATAAAAAGAGAATAGATCCGCTTCCCGTATTGTCATCTTTGTTTGCCTCAGATGAATCCGAATCCGTCCGGGAAGTTCATGTTTAATTTCAAATTTCATGTGTCTCAGTTAGAAGCTGCCTCATCGGCAGATTCTTCTTTCTCCCCCTCAAAGAACCTGGCCTCTTCTTCCTCTGCTCTTTTACGGTTGATCTCCTGAGCCTCAGCCAGAATGTCATCAGCATTTTCCTGAACAGTCGTGGCTGTAGTCATAATGCTCTCCTTTGCACGAAGGCCGGCAGCTACGCAGTTGACATAGAGCTTCTTTGCATCTTTACTGCCCAGAACTTTGATTCCGGCTGTACCGAAGAGAACTCCGCCTGCAAAAATAGTAATCTTTTTCCAATCAAAACAATTTAACATATTTCTGTCCTCCTATTTGTGTTTGTAACCAGTATACATGACCATAAAAAAGCAAAAGGCCATAGCACAGGCCCAGAACCGGTGTTTTTTCATCTCCATCACTCCTCATTTTTTATATGGCTTTTTTGGTTTGCCCAAGAGTAACAAAAATAGATTAGATTAGTCAATGCTAACTGCACTTAGCGAAAAATTTTGTCAATAAAGGCCCTTAATACAGCAAAGTTTCATCTTCCTCAGGCGGGGACAGGTACTGGTAGCCACGTTTTAAAATCCCTAGCTCCTCCAGCGTGCTGATGGTCCGATAGACAGTAGACAGACCGATGGAGGGATCGCGTTTGGACGCTTCCCAGTATATTTCTTTGCAGCTCGACCATTCTTTTTCGGAAAGAATATCAAGAATGACCAGTCGCTGCTGTGTGATGCGCTTCCCGCGCTTATGAAATTCCTCAATAACCTGCTTCTTGTGTACCATGACAAAGATTCCCCCTTAGAAGTTAGCTAAATCTAACCATAGAATAGATTAGCACTCACTAACCAGATTGTCAATCCTGTTTTGCCAACTTTGCATTTGCAGAAAGTTTTTGGAAGAGGTATAATAACATAGATCTACGCAGATGCCAAAGACCAAAAACAGAAGGCAGAATGAGAGAATCAGAATTATGAAAAGAATCTTTTTTTACTATTTAAAGCCTTATTACCTGAGAATGGCGTGGGGACTTTTTATCAAATTTTCGGGTACCCTGATGGATCTTTTCTTGCCATGGGCTTTAGCTTATATGATTGATGAGGTTATACCAGCTAATCAGACAAAAGAAATTCTTTTATGGGGCGGCTTTATGGTAGCTTGCTCCGTTCTTTCAGTCATTTTTAATGTCCTTGCCAACAGGATGGCCTCCAGAGTGGCAAGCGACGCAGTTTATACCATACGGGAAGATCTGTTTACCAAGGTTATGTATCTGTCTAACCGGCAGGCGGATGAGCTGACCAGACCGTCTTTAATTTCCAGGCTTACTTCTGATACTTATAATATCCACCAAATGCTGGCAAGAATCCAGCGGCTGGGCGTTCGGGCGCCGATCCTGCTGATCGGCGGAATTGCCATGACAATGTCGCTGGACCCGGCTTTGGCCGGCATTCTGCTGGCGACCCTCCCCCTTTTGACCGCTGTGGTAGTTGTAGTCTCCCAAAAGAGTATTCCCATGTTTTCTGCGCTTCAGGAGAGCACGGATCGGTTTGTACGTCTGGTTCGGGAAGACATTGCAGGAATACGGGTCATTAAAGCATTGTCAAAAGATGATTATGAGCGGAGGCGGTTCGACCAGATCAACAGAGAGGTGGTTGAGCGGGAGCGGAAGGCCACAGTTGTTACGGCAGTTACCAACCCGGCTATGAATATCCTTCTGAATCTGGGGCTGGTGGGCGTGATCCTGCTGGGGGCTTATCGGGTCAATTCCGGCGTCACAGAAGTGGGGAAGATTCTGGCGTTTATGACGTATTTTACGATTATCCTCAATGCACTTCTGTCAATTTCAAGAATGTTCATTATCCTCTCAAAGGCGGCAGCTTCGGCAAAAAGAGTGGTTCAGGTGCTGGATGCGGAGGACGAGCGGGAGCTTTTTAAAACGGTGAACGGGCCGGAGGATCGGACAGAGGGAAGAAAGACGCCTCATATTGAATTTGACCACGTGACCTTTACCTATCAGGAGGGGAAGGAACGCAGCACCTTGCAGGACATCTCATTCCGATTGGAGAAAGGGGAGACTCTGGGAATTATTGGGGCTACGGGATCTGGCAAATCGGCCATTGTAAATCTTTTAATGCGATTTTATGATATCAATCAGGGTACAATCCGAATCGACGGGCAGGATATCCGGAGCATGGATTTGAAAGCGCTGCGGAAAAAGTTCGGCGCTGTGTTTCAAAATGATGTTCTCTTTGAGAACAGTATTTATGAAAACATTAATATGGGCAGGCACATGACGGAAGATCAGGTTCAGAAAGCCGTGGCTCATGCCAGAGCGGAAGAGTTTGTGGGGGAAAAAGGTGGAATCAAAGAGCGGCTGGACATCCGCGGGGCCAATTTAAGCGGCGGTCAGAAACAGAGACTTTTGATTGCACGGGCCCTGGCGGCTCACCCGGAGATATTGATTCTGGATGATTCATCCAGTGCGCTGGATTATAAGACTGACGCCGCTTTGCGGCAGGAACTGCGGAAATACTTTGCCGGAACCACCTGTATCGTGATTGCTCAGAGAATCAGCTCTGTCATGAATGCTGACCACATTCTGGTTCTGGAAGAGGGCGAAGTGCTGGGATATGGAACACATAGGGAACTGATGGAGAGCTGCCAGATCTACCGCGAGATTGGAAGATCCCAGATGGAGATTGGGTAAAAGAAAGGGGAGAGACAGATGGGGCCTCATGGAAGAACAGACGGGGTAGCAGATGCCGGATCTGCCCTTCATTTTATGAAAAAAAGAAAGCATACTATCTTGCGGCTTGGAACTTACCTGATGAAATACCGCTTTTTGATGGTTCTGGCCTTTGCTATGACGGTTGCCAGCAACGTATTTTCGCTTATGGGACCTATGCTTTCCGGATACGCGATCGATGCCATAGAGCCAGGAATAGGAAGCGTAGACTTTAAGCGGGTTTTTTATTATGCCGGATGGATGGTGCTGTTTTATGTGGCTTCCTCGGCCCTGTCCTATCTGCTAAACGTTCTGATGATCACAATCAGCCGGAAGGTGGTTTATCAGATGCGAAGGGATGTTTTTGACCGGATGCTGGCCCTGCCTGTGGGGTACTACGATTTTCATCAGACAGGCGATATCATCAGCAGGATATCGTATGATATTGATACAGTCAATGAATCTCTTTCCAGCGATCTGATTCAGATGGTGACGACAGTGATTACCATCGCCGGCGCCTTGGGAATGATGGTGGCAATTTCTCCAAGACTGGTGCTGGTGTTCGCTGTGACAGTTCCCCTGTCGGCTCTGATCACCCGGTACATTACCGGAAAGACCCGGCCTTTGTTCCGGGCCAGATCTGCCAGCTTCGGCCGCCTCAACGGTTTTGCAGAAGAGATGGTTACGGGGCAGAAAACGACAAAAGCCTACTG
The DNA here is from genome assembly GCA_904395885.1 of uncultured Lachnospiraceae bacterium. Classification (GTDB taxonomy): domain Bacteria; phylum Bacillota; class Clostridia; order Lachnospirales; family Lachnospiraceae; genus UMGS1370. The sequence goes on along the minus strand of CAJFOF010000010.1, from coordinate 34,790 downwards.
TGGGGAAGAAAAGGCAATCCATGATTTTGCGGAAAAGAACAGGGATTCTGTAGAGGCTTATTACAGGGCAGAATATTATGGAAGCATGGTTGGCCCGATGGTCAATTTTATTAACAATCTGTCCCTTTCCCTGATCAGCGTATTTGGAGCGTTCCTTTATTTATACGGTATGATGAGAATTGGCCAGATATCATCGTTTGTTCTGTATTCCCGAAAGTTTTCGGGGCCTATCAACGAGGCTGCAAATATTGTCAGTGATCTGCAGTCGGCGATTGCGGCAGCCGAGAGAGTGTTTACCCTGATGGATGAACTTCCGGAACCGGAGGATGGGCCGGATGCTGTGGAGTTGGGGGCAGAAGGGCAGGATGTCCAGGGGAAAGTAGAGATTTCACATGTGGATTTTGGATATGAGCCTGGACGAACCATCTTAAAAGACCTCTCTCTGACTACAGAACCCGGTCAGCTTATTGCGATTGTGGGACCTACGGGAGCAGGAAAGACAACCCTCATTAATTTACTCATGCGTTTTTACGATGCAGAGCGTGGAGAAATACGGGTGGACGGAAAGGATATACGGGGAATTACCAGAAAGAGCCTGCGGAAAGCTTATGCAATGGTTCTTCAGGATACCTGGCTGTTTCACGGAACGGTCTATGAGAATCTTGCTTATGGCCGGGAGGGGGTAAGCAGAGAAGAGATAGAGAAGGCAGCAAAAGCAGCTTATATCCATTCTTTTATTATGCAGCTTCCCAACGGATACGAGACGGTGCTGAGGGAAGACGGGGCCAATATCTCAAAAGGACAGAAACAGCTTCTGACCATAGCCAGGGCCATGCTTCAGGATTGCCGGATGCTGATACTGGATGAAGCAACTTCCAACGTGGATACCAGAACGGAAGTGCGGATTCAGGAGGCTATGCGAAAGCTGATGGAAGGAAAAACCTGCTTTGTCATTGCCCACCGGCTGTCTACGATCCGGAATGCTGACAGGATTCTGGTGATCAACCACGGGGAAGTGGTGGAGCAGGGAACGCACAGCAGTCTGATGAGTGCGAAGGGCTTTTATTACCAGATGTATCAGGCTCAGTTTCATTAAATCTCAGAGCAGGAAAGGCCGGGGATTGAGCGTGGCCGATACAACAGGCTTGAAATGGCGGGAAGGATTTGGTAGAATCATTCGTATGGGGCTGACGTGATCGGCCTGGTGAAAGGAAGGAGAACGGAACATGAAAAATCCAGTAATTACCATCACCATGGAAAACGGCGATGTAATGAAAGCGGAATTATACCCAGAGGTAGCTCCCAACACAGTAAACAATTTTTTAAGCTTGGTTCAGAAAGGCTTTTATGATGGACTGATCTTTCACAGGGTCATCCGCGGGTTTATGATTCAGGGAGGATGCCCCAACGGAAACGGAATGGGCGGCCCCGGTTATACCATCAAGGGAGAATTTTCTCAGAACGGTTTTCAGAACGATCTGCGCCATACACCGGGCGTTCTGTCTATGGCGCGGGCAATGCATCCGGATTCTGCAGGTTCTCAGTTTTTTATCATGCATGAGACTTCTCCTCATCTGGACGGACAGTACGCTGCTTTCGGCCAGATCATTGAGGGAATGGATGTGGTCAACAAGATCGCAGAGACGCCTACGGACTACAGCGACCGGCCAATGAAGGAGCAGAAGATCCGCACCATCACAGCCGAGACCTTTGGCGAGACGTATCCGGAGCCGGAGCACAGTTGATGCCTCCCAACTGAGAGGAAAAGATGATGAAAAACTATCAGATCAGGATAGAAGGACAGACTTTCACAGTAGTCGTATCAGACGAAAAAGAGGCTCTTCTGGCCGCCCAGGCGGCCGGGAGGGCCGTTCTTGGCGTTGGGAAAAGCTGTGAGGGAGTGGAGATTCCGGCGGTAGCTCAGGACTGGAGTTGCGTCAGCCCCAAGCTGGCAGAGCAGATAGCCAGAAGGAAGGCAGGACTGCCCTGGATTATCTGCGCCGGAGAGCGGGTGACGGTCCGGGAAGCGGCGAAGAGCGACTGGAATGGGTTAATCAAATGGGGGCCTTTTAAAGAATGGCCCGATCAGGCGGCCTTTCAGGCATACATTGACGGCCAATATAAGTTTTACGAGTATGGCCTCTGGCTGATAGAAGAAAAAAAGACCGGCCTTCTGCTGGGAAGAGCCGGTGTGTGGAATCCAGATGAAGAGACCTGCCGCCGTCTGAAGGCAGCGGGAGAAGAGAGCGGGGAGTACCTGGAACTGGGTTATGAAGTTTTTTCCCCTTATCGGGGGAAGGATTTTGCCAAAGAGGCCTGTCAGGCCATTATGGCCTACGCTGACTGGGAATTGGAATGCCGTCTCTGCGTGCGGATCTGGCCGGACAATCTTCCTTCTTTAAGCCTGGCGGAAAAACTGGGGTTCCGGCGGCTCAGAGAGCCGGAGGCCAGTTTTATTCCCCCTCATAAAGGAAGCGGAGAAACTCTATGGCCGTTTCTGTACGTGTGGAGTTGCTGACCAGCCCAAAGTATGCCGGATTGAGACCGCAGTTGGTCCACTCTGTAAAATGGCTGTTTTTTAAATCAATGGCAAAGGGATGTACGCTGCCGTCCTCATCCGCTGTATAATAAGCATCATCCTTTACCAGCTCCCAGAGATCTTCCGGAAGAACTTCCTCAAGATCCATGTATCCTCCGTTGGAGGCATAGTGGTCAATGCTGTCCTGATCGCATATCATGAGATCCAGATCCCTGCTGGCGACGATGGCCGTGACTTTTGCCAGGGAAGCGTAGCCCATCTCAGAAGTGGCTCCGTCAAAGGAGAGATAAATGCTGTTGTCAAATGCCACCAGGTCTTTTTTGCCGTAATTCATGTGGCCCTTGAAACGATTTGTAAGCTCCTCATAGTCGGAAAGAGTGCCGGTGTCATTGATAATAATGGTGTTAAGCTGAGTGGTAAATGTTTTCTGGTAAATAATAACGCCGCCGGCGTACAACAGAAAAAGGATAATAGCTCCTATCAGCATGTGGATCTTGTAATATTCCCAGATATACCAGATCTTATCCCGGAAGCTCATCTCTTTCAGTTTTTTCCGCTCTTCCTGTGCCTCGGCTTTCAGTGAATCTTTTAAAGACATTGTGTATTTCATCCCCATTCATTGGTTTTGCACAGCGCCGGCGAAGAAGGGCGGCATGTCTGCGCGTTATCTATGAAGTATACCATATTTCGGCAGAGAAATTTATAAAAATTTTATGAAATGTAAGGGAAAGTTGATTTTTCTGTCGGGATTCGCTATAATGAACTTCATATAATTCTTTTAGAAAGAGGAGATTCTTTTTATGCTGCAGAATCTGTTTAACTACGACAATCCTGTATGGCGCTTTATTGGAAAATTCGGTGATCTCATCGTATTGAATATTTTGTGGATTATTACCAGCATCCCCATCGTTACCATCGGAGCGTCCACTACGGCAATGTATTATGTGACCTTAAAGCTGGTAAGAGACGAGGACGGTTATACGATTCGTTCCTATTTTAGATCATTTAAAGAGAACTTTAAACAGGCTACCGTTATCTGGCTGATTATGCTGGTGGTAGGGTTCCTGCTGGGGTTTGATTTGTATTTCTTTATCAAGATGCAGACAGAATCGTCCAATTTCAGGAATATAATGATTACGATCTTTGCCTCCATGACTCTGATCTATATCTGTATTCTCGTGTATGTGTTTCCTTTGCAGAGCCGTTTTTACAATCCGGTTAAGAGGACGCTGTTCAATGCATTTTTTATGTCAATACGTCACATTCTGCAGACTATAGGAATCGTGGCCATTGATATTGTTGTCGTAGTCCTGGCCTATTTATCCATGTTCTATGCACCCCAGTTTTCCGTAATTTTCCTGCTGTTCGGCGTTCCGCTGATCGCATTTATAAACTCATTCTTTTTCCATGCTATATTTAAAAAATATATGCCGAAGGATACGGAACACCGGGAGGATGGAGAAATGCGCCCGCTTTTTTCGGGAGAGGAAGAACAGGCAGTTGATAAGCAGACCGTTAACTAAGCGGCGAATTCTATATGGATACTTGCGAGCCGGAAGGGATGAACCTTTCCGGCATTTTTGTATCAGAGGGAAGCCTTTGCCTTCTGCACAACCATTTGTCAGGCATTTTGGGGTAAAGTATACACTTTTGACAAAGTGAAAAAAGTTTCAAAATATGACTTGAAAATTTATATGTAAGCATTTACAATACATTATAGAAATACTGTATACAAAATAATGTATTACAAAAACAGGGGAAGTGCTATGACCACTCATTTTAAACTTCGGGCATATGGAAAAATTAATTTGGGATTGGATGTTTTAAGAAAACGCGAGGACGGTTACCACGAGGTCAAGATGATCATGCAGACGGTGGGATTATTTGATCAGATCGACCTGTTTAAGAGCGGTGAGCCAGGGATCCGGATTGAAACGAATCTGCCGTATTTGCCGGTCAATGAAAACAATCTGGTCTATCAAGCAGCGCGACTTTTGATGGAAGAATTTCAGATAAAAGACGGTCTCAATATTCGGCTGCGGAAACTGATTCCCGTAGCTGCTGGTATGGCAGGGGGCAGCAGCGATGCGGCGGCTGTTTTGGTAGGTCTGAACAAAATGTTTCGTTTGGGACTATCCGAAGAAGAACTCATGAATCGAGGGGTGAAGCTGGGGGCCGACGTCCCCTACTGCATCATGAGAGGAACCGTCCTTTCGGAAGGGATTGGCGAAAAACTGACACCTCTTCCGCCGGTGCCTCAGTGTCAGGTACTGCTGGCAAAACCGGCAATCAGTGTCTCCACCAAATTTGTATATGAGAATCTTCATATAGACCAATTTTCATCGGAAGAGCACCCGGATGTTGATGGAATGGTTCACGCTATAGAAAAAGGAGATTTGTATGGCATAGCAGACAGACTAGGCAACGTTCTGGAAAAGGTGACAGTGAAGAAGTACCCTGTAATAGAAGAAATCAAAGATTATATGAGAAGAGCCGGAGCCATAGGAACGCTGATGAGCGGCAGCGGCCCCACTGTATTTGGGCTGTTCGTGAATCCCAAAGCGGCAGCAGATGCATATGAAGAGCTGCGGTACGGAAGCCGCCGGGATCTGGCGCGGCAGGTATATCTGACGAATATCTACAATCCAAAGAGATGAAGTGATACTAAATTTATGTAAAGGAGGAGACTTCCATGGGAAGCGATTTTCGAGTAACTATGAATGAGTACCTGCCGTTGAGGGACGTAGTCTTTAACACCCTGAGGCAGGCAATCCTGCGGGGGGAGCTGGAACCAGGGGAACGTCTGATGGAGATTCAGCTTGCTGAACGCCTGGGCGTCAGCAGGACACCGATTCGGGAGGCCATCCGCAAGCTGGAGCTGGAAGGACTGGTTCTGATGATTCCCCGCAAGGGAGCTGAAGTTGCAAAAATTTCTGAAAAGAGTTTGAAGGATGTTCTGGAAGTACGTCGGTCTCTGGAAGAGCTGGCCATTGAGCTGACCTGTCAAAGGATAACAGACGAGGGAATGGCAGAATTAGAAGAAGCTCAGAAAGCTTTTGCCACAGCGATTCACAAGGGAGATGCTATGGCAATCGCAGAGGCTGATGAGCATTTTCACGAGCTGATTTACAGGGCAACAGAGAATAGCCGTCTTGTCCAGATTTTAAGCAATTTAAGAGAGCAAATGTACCGTTATCGTCTGGAATATATCAAAGATGCAGGAAAAAGACAGATTTTGATCGTGGAGCATGAAAAAATCTTGAGATGCATCAGGAGGCACAGCATAGCTGAGGCAAAGGCGGCTGTGAGAGAGCACATCGATAATCAGGAGATTACGGTGTCCAGAAATATTAAAGAAAAGGCATCATGAGCAGGCTAAAAAATTTCTAAAAGATATATAAAATCTATTGACTGGGTGACAAGGTGTCATTATAATTGATGACAACTTGTCACTTTTGCATTGGATGCAAAAGAAATTTTGTGAGGAGGTGAAAGAATGCCAACAGAACGGTTTGACCGATTGGCGCCTGATAAAAAAAAGGCGATTCTTCAGGCTGCAGTCGTAGAATTCTCCCGGGTGCCTTTTGAGAAAGTGTCGATCAATAAAATTATAAAAAATGCGGATATTTCTCGGGGAAGCTTCTATACATATTTTGAGGACAAAAGAGATTTACTTCAGTTTGTTTTTAAAGATTTTATTGAGAGAGCAGAAGCCTTATGTAAGGAATGTCTGGAAAAGAATCAGGGAAACTTTTGGAAAATGCTGGAAGATCTGGGCAGAATGATAGAAGAAGGGATGCAGAAAGAGTGGAAAGACAATCTTCTGGATATGATTCGTATCGCCATGTTTCAGGCCAATGTAGAAGGGATTCTGGAGCAATGCAACAGAGCGGATGCTGTGGACGCTCCTCAGACGTTTGAAAACTGGATCTATGAACATGGAGATTGGAGAGAGCTTAAGAGTCAGGATCAGGAATTTGTCCGGATCACGGTAGCTCTGGGAATTCAGACCTTAATGTCGGTTATCGGGCAGAGTTTTAAGGAACCTGAACGGACAGAAGAGCTATACCGTCTATACACAAAGAAAATAGAAATTTTGAGATATGGGGCCTGTGTGTCTAAAATGCCTTCTGCCGGTACTTCCGGACAGTAAATCGATATGCCGCCTCAAACGGCGTCACAATATATAAGAGCAGATAAGGAGAAGACCATGAAGACGATAACGAAAATTGTTACTGGAGTAGTTGCTGTCGGCATTGTGGCAGCAATTGTGATTCCGAGAGTATTTCAGCCTCAACCTGAGCCGGAGATTGTGGCTCTGCCTGTAGTGAAAGCAGAAATGCCCCAGAGGGGGACGATCACCCTTACAAAAGAGCTGGTTGGAACCATTGAGCCGGCTGATATGGTTTACGTAATCCCGAAAGTAGCAGGCGAAGTTATAGAAGTATATGTATCCGCCGGAGATACAGTGGCTGCGGGACAGCCGTTATGCAGAATTGACAACAAGCAGATCGACAGCAGCAAGATTACTCTGGATTCCGCTCAGGTGGCTCTGGAGACTGCCAATGCAAATTTAAGCAGGATGCAGGTCCTTTACGCCAGCGGCGATATTTCCGCGCAGGCATTTGAACAGGCGCAGACTTCTGCAGAATCGGCTCAGCTTCAGTATGAGGGGGCAAAGCTCGCCTACGACCTTCAGGTAGAATACAGCACAGTGACGGCTCCGATTGCCGGAAAAGTAGAGAGTACCAATATGGAGCTTCACAACATGGTGAGCCAGTCCAGCCAGGTTTGTGTCATTACGGGTGAAGGAGGGAAAAAGGTTACGTTTTCCGTGGCTGACAGCCTGAGAGACAATCTAAAGCCTGGAGACACGATCACAATGGAAAAGCAGGGCAGTACATATGAGGCGTCTATTTCAGAGGTGGCTTCCATGGTAAATGCTCAGACCGGCTTATTCCCGGTAGAGGCAACTGTAGAAGGAGGAGACGGTCTGGCTCCCGGCGTAAAGATTCAGTTAAACATCGTTTCGGATCAGGCAGAGAATGTTATGACTATTCCTGTAGACAGTATTTACTATGACGGAGGAGAAGCGTACGTCTATACTTATGACAATGGGACTGTCCATCGAGTACCGGTAGAAGTTGGAATTTATGATTCGGAACGGGCAGAGATCATTTCTGGAATTGCTATGGAAGATATGGTCATTACGACCTGGTCTTCTGAACTTGCTGAAGGGGCTTCTGTAGAACTGCAGGCAGAAGAGAGCGAAGCACAGACGGAAGCGGAGACGACTGGCGCTGAGACCGTTTCTTCAGAGCAGTAAGGAGGCTGACAGTATGAGTTTGACAAAATTTGTCTTAAGGCGCCCGGTCACAGCCGTTCTGTGTGTCCTGTGCCTTTTGGTATTCGGTATCAATGCCCTGACTTCTTCTAAAATGGAATTGACCCCTGAGATGAACATGCCTATGATGGTCGTCAGCACGGTCTACGTGGGTGCCAGCCCTGAAGATATAGATGAACTGATAACCAAGCCCATTGAAGAAGAGGTGGGGCAGCTGAGCGGAATCAGCTCTGTTGATTCTGTTTCCAGTGAAAATTCTTCGATTGTTCTTCTACAGTACGATTACGGCACAGATATGGATAATGCCTACTCTGATCTGAGAAAACGGATTGATGGTCTGAAGGACAGCCTTCCGGAGGATGCTTCCGAGCCGACCATTATGGAGTTTGACATCAATAGTACCCCTTCACTGATGCTGGCAGTCAATGAACCCAGTGTCAGCAATCTGTACAACTACGTAAATGATACGATTATACCGGAACTGGAAAAGCTATCTACTGTAGCCAGCATCAGTATTTCTGGAGGCCAGGGAGAGTATGTCCGGGTTCAGCTTATTCCGGAGAAGCTTTCCCAGTACCACCTGTCGATCAGCTCAGTAGCTTCTGCTGTTTCCAGCGCCAGCTTTACTCTGCCTATCGGGTCGACTCAGATGGGAAGTCAGGATCTGTCCGTATCGGCCGGCGTCAGCTACGATACGGTGGAAAGTCTGAAGTCCATCCCGATTTCAACCGGAACCGGCGATATCATTTATCTGGATGATATTGCAGTGGTTGAGACAGTTTTGGAGGATGTTACTAGTATTGGCCGCTACAATGGACAGGATACGGTTTCTTTGAGTATTCAGAAACAGCAGAAGAACAGCGCTCAGGAAGTTTCTGAAGATGTAATGGGTGTGATGGAAGAGCTTCAAGCCGCCAACGAAAACCTGGAGGTAGTTGTGGTATACGATGCCAATGACCAGATCGAAAGCGCTCTGTCCTCTGTATTCCAGACTATGATCATGGCAGTTGTCATCTCCATGCTGGTAATTTTCCTGTTCTTTGGAGATATGAAGGCGTCTTTGATCGTAGGAACTTCCATCCCGATTTCTATTATGGCTGCTCTGGTGCTGATGAACGCTATGGGATATTCTCTGAATGTTATTACTATGAGCTCTCTGGTTCTGGGCGTTGGTATGATGGTAGACAACTCGATTGTTGTATTGGAAAGCTGTTTCCGCGCGACGAAGGGCCAGGGCTTCAGGGAATATAAAGCGGCCGCGTTGGAAGGAACCAAAATCGTTTTGATGTCCATTGTCGGCTCAACGGCTACCACCTGCGTTGTTTTCCTGCCCCTGGCAATGCTTCAGGGAATGAGCGGTCAGCTTTTCCAGCCTCTGGGCTTTACCATCGTGTTCTGTATGGTGGCATCCCTGATTTCTGCTATGACCATAGTTCCGCTGTGTTATACCTTTTACCGTCCAAAGGAAAAGGAAAAAGCTCCGGCCTATATGCTGGTCAGAAAAATGCAGGACGGGTATCGCCGCATTATGCGTTATCTTCTGCCGAAGAAGAAAACCGTTATGTTTACCACGATCGGCCTCCTGGTGGTATCTTTCTGGATGGCTTCCCAGCTCAGATTTGAAATGATTCCGGCCGGAGATGAAGGTACCATTAATATTTCTGTTGAAATGCGACCAGGAATTGAGATGGAGAAAGCGAATTCTATCTTAAGTCAGGTAGAGGCAAAAATTATGGATGATCCGGATCTGGATTCCTACATGCTCACCTACGGCGGCAGTGGCCTTTCCTTAACAGGAGGCAGCAGCGGAAGCATCACAGCTTATCTAAAAAGTGACAGAGCAAGAGAAACGGATGAAGTTGTTAGAGAATGGAAATCGTTATTAAGTACAGTAGATGACTGCAATATTACAGTGGAAGAGAGCAGCACTATGAGCATGCTCACTACAGGAGAGACATATGAGGTCATTCTTCAGAGTACCCAGTATGATGAACTGAGCGAGGCCTCAGACAGGATCGTTGAAGATCTGCAGGCCAGGGATGAGATCGTAAGAGTCCACTCCAGTTTGGAGAACGCAGCGCCGCTGGTAAAACTGGATATTGATCCTGTTAAAGCCAGCGCAGAGGGATTGACCCCGGTGATGATTGCCGGTACGGTTAATCAGGTGATTAGCGGGGCTGATGCCGGAACACTGGAGGTATCAGGCAATGAGGTGGATATTAAGCTGGAATATCCAGACGGAGATTACAGCACCATTGACCAGTTAAGCGGAATTATGCTGACGACCGCCACGGGAAGTTCGGTGGCGCTGACGGATGTGGCAGATATTACGTTTGAGGACAGCCCAGCTTCTATTTCCAGAAGCGATAAACAGTATCAGGTGACAATTACGGCTGAGTACGCAAATCTGAACAGCGATGCCAGATCCAGGCTAGCAATGGATGAAGCTCTGTTCAATGAAGTGGTACAGCCAAATCTGACCCAGGGAACTACTGTAGCGGAAAACGATATTACAGAGATGATGAATGAAGAGTTCGGAAATCTTTACCGGGCGATCCTTCTGGCAATTTTCCTGGTATTCGTTGTAATGGCTGCCCAATTCGAATCGCCGAAATTCTCCTTTATGGTTATGACTACGATCCCGTTCAGCCTGATTGGTTCTTTCGGACTTCTTTGGATTGCAGATGCCAGCATCAGTATGCCGTCCCTTCTGGGATTCCTGATGCTGGTAGGTACGGTAGTAAACAACGGTATTTTATATGTTGACACTGTAAATCAGTACCGGGTAGAGATGGACATGGTCTCTGCATTAATTGAGGCAGGCGCGACTCGCCTGCGTCCGATCCTGATGACGACTCTTACAACTATTGTTGCAATGATTCCTATGGCTATGGCCTTTGGCGATAGCGGTGAGATGATGCAGGGCTTGGGACTGGTCAATGTCGGAGGATTGACAGCATCTACCATTTTATCCCTATTGATGCTTCCGGTTTATTATACGATAATGAATCGTAAGAGAAAGCCGGAGCCGGATTACGATTGACCGGCACGGCTGGACAGCTACTAGACATAGAGGAGGAAGGAAATGAGACGGACACATAATCTTGCGGCATTGGGGCTTGCAGCGGTAATGGCGGCGGCCGGGACGTTCCCGGCTGTGGCTGGAAGCCCGGAATTTGCCTATACAGAAGAAAAATGGGCTTCTCTTCGTGACAATATTCTGGAATACGATGAGATTCCCGACCTGGTGCATGAATACAATCCGACGGTTTTAAACAATCAGTCTACATATGAACAGAACCGTCAGGGAGACCAGTCACGTTCCAGCGGGGATATTGCGGCCAGCTATCGCCAAAGTGCGGAAAACCTTTACGACCAGATTGCAGCCTTGGATCCGGACAGTCTGACTTATGATTCCATGGTTGTCAGTCTGGAGCAACAGGCAAAGGCGCTGGAGGCTCAGGCAGCCAGCGCGGAGACCGGCAATTTCGGTCAGCAGCAGCAGAATAAGCAGGCAGAAGCTACAATCGTGGCTGCTGCTAAGACTAACATGATCACATACCACCAGAATCTTCTGAACTTAGAGCTGTATCAGAAAAATTTGGAATTATTGAAAGAGCAGTACGGCGCTACCCAGAGGAGAGCGGAGGTGGGCATGGCCACTCAGATGGATGTCCTGTCAGCCAAGAGCAGCATTGAGACAATGGAGATGAATATCCTGAATACAGAGAAGGATATTCGTACCGCCAAGCAGAACCTGTGCCTGGCTACCGGATGGGATTACAATGCTAACCCGGAGATCCGTTCTCTGCCGCAGGTAGACTTAAATGAGATTGCTGCTATTGATCTGGAAGCAGATAAAGAGTCAGCGGTGACGAACAATTATACGCTCTCTGTGAACCGTGCTCAGTACAGCAGCACTACGGTTCCTAAGACCAAGGAAACGCTGGAAGAGACAATTGCAAACAATGAATCTCAAATTCGTTCATCGGTGACCAGCAATTATCAGGCGCTGATCCAGGCAAGATCTGACTACGAGCAGGCGCAGGCAGAGCTGGAACTGCAGCAGAAAAAGACGGATACAGCGGCCCTGGAACTGTCCATCGGTCAATTGAGTCAGCTTGAATACAAGGCTGAGGAGTATGCTCTGGAGAATTGCAGAACGGCTGTCCAGCTAAAGGAGATGGCTCTTCTCCAGTCGTTAGAGACCTACAAAGATTCTGTAAACGGTCTTGCAGCGGCGTCATAAGGAGGGGATCCGATGAGAACAAGTAAGGGAAAAAAGACGATACGCTTTGTCTTTCGCCGCAGCGGAGAAATCCTGGTCTTGGCTGCCGGAATGGCTTTTCTGGCCGGATTAGGCCCGGGGAACGGGACAGTACTGGCCGCACAGGTCAGTCAGCCGGAGGGCTATGATGACGAAGCATGGGGACGTCTTTTGGATGACACGTTAGAGTACGATGAAATTCCTGATTTGATCGAGTACTTTAATCCTTCTTACCGCTCTGCGCTGGAATCTGTGGAGGGAAACCTTCAGGATTCCTACGATATGGCAGAGGACATGCGGGAAGAGGCAAAAGAATACCGTCAGCAGGCGAAAGCGATGGAGGACGAAGGCGATGCAATCACTGCAGCCCAATACAAGGCTATGGGAAAAGCTCTTCAGGACGCGGCCAGCAGCACGGAGAAAGCGCTGGACAGTCAGAAGAAAAAACTGGACCGCTATACATTAGAGCCGATCCGCAAGCAGCTTGCATCAGCAGCTCAATCGCTGTTCATAGGCTATAATCAGATGGTGAAAAATCAGGCTCTGCTGGAGAAGACGGTAGAACTGTATACAGATATGCTGTCCAGCTCTCAGGTTCAGACCGGCATCGGTATGGCTACCTCCACAGATCTTCTCTCAGCCCAGATAGAACTGACCTCAGCCCAAAATCAACTGACAGCCCTGAACAACAATATTGATTCTATGCGAAGAACTTTGATTATGCTTACCGGGTGGGACTATATGGACAATCCGGTGATTGGGGAAGTCCCGGCCGCCGATGTCAGCCGGATCGATGCAATTGATCTGGAAGCGGATAAGGTGACAGCCATAGCGTACAATAGTTCTCTGATCTCTTTGAAAAATACAGAGCCGGACAGTCGTTCTCTGAAAGATATCCACTCAAAAGAGCGCAGTGTAGAGGAAGCGGAGAACAAGCTCCGGAGCACCATGGACACTCTGTACAACAATCTTCAGGAGAAGCGGCTGGCACTTCAGGCGGCAGAAACTGCTTATCAGCAGGCAAAACTTACCTGGGAAGGAAATCAGCGCCGCTATCAACTGGGAATGCTTGGGAAGACTCAGTATCTGGGCACGGAAATTCAGTACATTCAGGCTCTGGCTGCCAGAGATACAGCGGATATGAATATGCTCCAGGCATTAAACGAATATGATTGGGCAGTGAAGGGTGTAGCAAGCATCGAGTAGAAAGAGGTTACGATTTGGAGTCTTTGTCCCACAGATTGTCCCACCATTCAGAAATTCTGAGAGAGAAGTGAATCTTTGGATGGGCAGACAACAGGGAAAAGTAATCTTCTTCAGCTACCATTGATTTTAGCTGGTCTTTAGAGGAATCCGGAACAACAGCCTGGGTATCACTTATAAAACATAAAGATGGATAGAGGACGCACCACCAGTTGCGTCCTTTTCCATGTCCAAGGACGACTTTGACGGCATCATAGTTACCGGCCGGAAAGACCATGTCCCCATACACTTTTGTTGGGAAATAACTTTTTCCGATTTCAAGTCTGGCATCGTAGCCCCCGCCCTGACTCTGAATAAAACGGCCGGTCTCTTCCATAAGAGCGCTGCCATCTGTTTCCAAAAAGGAAACAATGTCTTCTTTTGATCCGCCTTCTCCGACTTCCTCATAAATCCGACCCAGAAGAAATGACCGAACGGATAACTTCAGTTCCTGATCGAAGTCCCGATTGCTGTCGGCAATTACGTGGAACCGGAGCACCTGGCTTCCCAGGCGTTCCGCCAATTTCCCGTCGGACAGGGAAAGCCCCGCCAGCCACAGCGTAATGCCAATGAGAAGACAGATGGCGGCAAGGAAACTATTTTTTCGTATACTCATAATGATCTCCATTCAAAAAAGTTTGTGTTGGTAATTGTTGACCGGTGTGGTATAATTTAAACACCAGCAAAATAAGAATTATTACGCTTTTTAAAAATAGATTGGAGAAAACAGAATATGGAAAATAGAAAGACCATTGCAGTCCTGTTCGGCGGGCAGTCCTCAGAACACATTGTTTCCTGCATGTCTGCAGTGAATGTGGCCGGGCAGATAGATGTGGAGCGGTACCTGCCCCTTTTAATAGGTATTACAGAAGATGGACGTTGGCTGAAGGCTCCTTCGTTAGAGTCTATAAAAGATGGTTCCTGGCGGGAGAGCCAGACGGAGGCAATCATCCTTCCGGATGCGGCAAAGCACTGTGCCCTTGTTGGAGGAAATGGCAGATGGGAGGAAGTAAAGGTAGACGGCGTTTTCCCGGTTCTTCATGGGCTTTACGGGGAAGACGGGACTGTCCAGGGGCTTTTTGAGCTGGCAAGGATTCCTTACGTGGGATGCGGTGTTCTGTCCTCTGCAGTAGCGATGGATAAGTTATATACGAAGATTGTTGTCGGTCGGCTTGGCATTCGCCAGGCTGACTATGAATATGTAAAATCAGAGGAGCTGTCTGAAATGGACAGCGTAGTTAGGCGGATTGAAGGCAGATTTTCCTATCCAGTGTTTATAAAACCCAGCAATGCCGGTTCCTCCAGAGGAATTACCAAAGCAGGGAACAGGAGAGAATTGGAGGCGGGATTGAAGGAAGCAGGCCGCCATGACCGGAAGATTCTGGTAGAAGAGATGATTGAGGGAAGGGAAGTAGAGTGCGCCGTGTTTGGAGGTGGTTCTGAGCCGGTCATTGCCTCAGGAGTAGGTGAGATCCTCCCAGCCGCAGATTTTTACGATTTTGATGCAAAGTATTTTAGTGAAGATTCCAGGACGGTCACAGATCCAGAACTTCCGGGAAACGCATCGGAAATCATTCCTCAAACTGCTGTCCGGATCTTTGAAGCCATAGACGGATATGGCCTGGCAAGGGTAGACTTTTTTGTTAAAAGCGATGGGGAGGTTGTTTTTAACGAGATCAATACCATGCCCGGGTTTACTGCTATCAGTATGTATCCAATGCTCTGGGAGGCCAGAGGAATCAGCAAGAAAGAGCTGGTTACCCGCCTGATTGAACACGGTCTGTCCAGATGCGGCCGATAGGCTGGGGAGGGCGATTATGACAGACAGAAACGCTCCGATAGGTGTATTTGATTCCGGTATCGGCGGCCTGACAGTGGCCAGAGAGATTATCCGGCAGATGCCGATGGAACGTATGATCTATTTTGGAGATACGGCACGGGTGCCTTATGGCAGCAAATCCCGAGACACGATCATTCGCTTCTCCAGACAGATTATCCGTTTTTTGAAAACAAAACAGGTAAAGGCTATTGTGATTGCCTGCAATACGGCCAGCGCATATGCGTTGGAAACGGTAAAGAGAGATCTGGATATCCCGATTATAGGTGTTATCCACGCCGGTGCTCAGAGCGCTGTCAAGGCGACAAAAAACGGCAAGATTGGAATTATTGGAACGGAGGGAACGATCCGAAGCGGAATTTATGAAAGCGTGATAAAGGAAATGATGCCGGAGGTAAAGGTGAGCAGCAAAGCCTGCCCTCTGCTGGTTCCTCTGGTAGAAGAGGGGCTTTTCCATGATTCTGTCACAGACGAGGTGACCTCCAGATATTTAAGCGAACTGAAATCGAAATATATTGATACTTTGGTATTAGGATGTACCCATTACCCGCTTCTGCGGTCCACGGTAAAGCGGCTGATGGGAGAAAATGTGACGCTTATCAACCCTGCCTACGAAACTGCTATAGAGCTGAAGCAGCTTTTGGGAGAGAAGAATCTGCTCTGTAATCCCGAGACGGTAGGGGAAGCCGGTGAAAAGTATCAGTTTTATGTCAGCGATCTGGCAGAAAAATTTACCAGCTTTGCCTCGGCCATCCTGCCCGAGCAGGTAAAGGAAACGAGGAAAATCGATATTGAAGACTACTGATTGGAGAACGAAGGGATAAGTGTGATATGAATATGACAAAAGACGTATTGATTAGTGTCAGCGGGCTTCAGGCCATGGGTGGAGAAAGCGATAACATCGAAGTCATCACGGCGGGAAATTACTACCAGAAAAATGGCAAGCACTATATTGTTTACGATGAAGTCATGGAAGGCTTTGACGGTGTCATAAAAAATACCATTAAGGTAGGCCCGGACTGTATGGATGTGATTAAACACGGGATAGCCAGTGTCCACATGGTATTTGAAAAAGATAAAAAGCGCCTTACCTCCTACACTACCCCTATGGGAGAAATGATGATCGGACTGAATACCACGGATATTCAGGTGGAAGAGAGAGAAAACGCCCTGAAAGTCCAGGTCAACTATTCCCTGGATATCAACTATGAGCATGTCTCCGAATGCAACATCATCGTAGATGTCCAGTCCAAGGAACAGGCAGCGATCCATCTGGGAGGATGAGAAAAGCAGACGCCCTTTCAGGGCGATAAATCAGGATAACAATCAATATACAGATGCCGGCACAGCAGAAACTTGAGAAGGGCGAAACAGACGAGGACTCTTCAAATTTCAGCGTGCGGCATCTTTTTTTACCCGTATTTACTGAACAATCACTGAACAAAAACTTGATCAAAGGGATAAAATATGTTATAGTTAGAGTGTAGCAGGTGTATGAAAGAGGAAGGCGATGGTGACGCTAATGTACCAAAATGTATATAATATTATGGCAATTATAATTCGGAGGTTATTGACGATAGAGAAGAAAACCCCAGGGCATCTGCGGAATTACAGAGCTTATAAGAGAGATGGAGCCAGACAAAAATTAAAAAGATTGTTTCCGGTGCTTTTTAAGGAAAATAGTTGTGTTTTTCGAGAGATTGCGAGCGATGAGATGGACGAGGGGGATTGGAACCGTGTTGAGACATTTGCTGCAAACAGTGAGGAGCCCTTTTTGCTAATAGAGCTGCTGCTTGGGATTGACGGAGCTCTGAGGAATAGAGTAAGGATGGAAATTGAGATTTTTAGAACATGTAATACTATAAGTTCACTGAATAGCAACTTTGAAGAAACGAAAATTTATCTGCTTCCATATATGGAGGCACTGTGGGAACGAAAAAGCCGGGGACGTCAGCATTCCTATGATATAAATGGCTATTTAGGTAATTTTATCTTTATCGATGAACAGGAGCTGAGAAAATTCAGTATAAATGATATTCGTCATGTGTGGCTGAGTTCATTGCTATTTCAGACAGCAAAAGACAGGGGGTATCTAAGAGTCGGATTTTCCCCGTTGAGCAGACATTTAAAACTGAATGTCTCTGAATATTATAAAGACAATATTCGCTATTTTTCAGTAGACAGCAGCGAAAATAGTGAGAAGGTAAAGCAACTGGTCCTGTCGGTCTTGGAAAAGGCCAAAAAAGAGAAGGTAGATATTCTTCTGTTTCCAGAAATGATTGGAAGCACCGGGCTTGTGGATGCTGTAACAGAACGCCTTGAAAATTACTTTGGGGGTGAAGAGGAAGAGTACCCATCTTTGATCTTTTTGCCATCTGTTTGGGAAAATCACCAAAATTTTGTTGTGGTATTAACGAGAGATGGAGAAAGAATATGCACGCAGAAAAAGCAATACCCTTATGATGGGCCAGTTGAACCGGGACAAGAAACGGCGATTGAGGATATTGATCCGGACAGAACCCTTTATTTAATTCACTGCAGAGGGCTTGGCAGGATTGCGGTAATGATCTGCAAAGATTTTTTAATGGAAGAGTATCTTGATCTGGTTCTGCAAATACTGAAGGCCAGGCTGATATTGGTTCCGTCTATGTCGACAGGGGAGTATGATTTTAAAACTCACGCTAATGTATGTGAACATTTAGACTGCTGTGTTATACAATGCAACTGTTGCTCAGCTGAAAAGATGATCGAAGAGAATCAGCGGGATAAACTGAATACGATAGGATATGTGCTGAAAAGCGGAAAAAATCAAAATCCCAGATATGTGAATATACCTTCCGATGGAATAATTCAGATAACTAAGCCAAAACTATGCAGAGAAGGAGGATGCGAAGAAGCCTGCCTGTTTTACGAGGATTTCTTTTTTGATAAAAATGTTGGATGAGAGGAGGATGATCATGCGTTGGAACAAGGAATATTACTCGGAGATAGTCAAGATGTGTACAGCGGAACGGATTGAAAAAGGCGGGAATCAGCTGCAGAAATGCCTGGAGGAAATGGCGAGGGAATATTTGTATGAGAGCTTGCGAAATTATCAGAGAAAGGAAAAAGAACTTCTGCATCAAAAAATTCGCCAGGGGCAAAAATTTTCAAATTTGTTTTCCAGGACGGCTCAGTCTGCAGGAGAAAATATTTTTTTCTCAATGGGCCTGTTTGCAGGGATAGTAAAGGTAATGGAATTTTTGTTTCGGGACTTGGTGGACAGACAGGACTTTGCACATAAGATTCAGGGACTGTGTCAAAAAGCCCATTATCTGAATGTGATGAAATATCTTTATCGGAATACTCCCGCCCGCCACAGGGAAATTGTGCAGAGGGAAGGAGTCAGCCGGAGTCATTTAACAGAAATTATGAAAGAACTCCAGGAAGCCCATGTGGTTGATAAGTATTACCAGGGGAAGGCAGCTTTTTATGAACTGACGGAAGAAGGGAGAGAATATGTAAAAACTATTGAGGAAGAGGCAGAAAAGCCGGCCATAGACTATTTGAGCAAGGGCATTTTGGGAGCAGAAGATACGATTGATTTCAGAAAAGAAGATTATCTGGAAAAAATACAGATCTCTGCGGCTGCTGCTAAGAAAAAAAGGCAGTGGGATTGTTATATACCCGTGAAGGAAACAGCATAAGGAAAGAAATGACAGGTGGAATATGGAAAGAATTAAAAGAATTTTAAACGAGTTAGACAGAAATGAAATACAGTGGAGAGAAGATATTCGGAATAGAAAGACCTTGATGGATATTAAAGATGTGGAAGTGCGGCAAAAAGTCAATGAAATAGTGGCGGAACTGAGAGCCTTGCTGAAGGAGAGAGATGAAAAAACAGTATTGGAAGAATTTGAAAAAGAGATTAGTGACAGCGAACTTGCAGAAATTTTTGTCGACTATGCATACCGTTCTTTGAGGTGGTTCTTTATTATGAAACCGGTGCGGATGTTGGAATTTCCGGCTGCCGCTATGCTTTTTGAAAATTTGTTCCGGACATATATTTTGCGCTATGAGAAAACATATTCTTCTGTATGCGGCCAATTCGGGCTGACAGAGGAAGAACTGTCTGACATTGCGGAATCATTAGACTTTTTTGTGTTTTATTATATTAAAAATCACCATGGACGAAGAGTGATAGTGGATGATTTTAAGGATGAAACGGGATTGGCAGATGCGCTCTGTGAAACGTTTGCAGGGCTGGTAGAAGAAAATTACAATACTCTGCAGATGAATTTTATTATCGATCGGATAAAGGACATGAATTTATCTTAAAGCGGCTGTAAAACTGCCGTTACATAAAAATTGTGGCAAAGAAAAATTAATTCCTGCCCTGCAAGTTGCCGTAACTTGTAGGGCTTTTTGTTTTGAGATAGAATAACTGTGAGCATATTTACAGTGGGAGGAATGAGTTATGTTTTGTCCAAAATGCGGGAGCAGGCTGCCGGATGACAGTAAATTCTGCAGCGTGTGCGGAGAAAAATTGCCGGACAGGGAACCAGAAACACAGCCTCGGGAAGATATACCTGAGAAAACGTCCCGGGAAAGCCGGGAAAACGATCCCGGGCCGGAGCTTGTCCAGCCTAAGAAAAGGCCGGGAGGCAAAATGATCATCGGCATTGCGGCTGCTGCTATACTGGTGATTGCTGCGGCAGTCGGGGGAAAAACGCTGGTTCTGTCGAAAGGAAGCGATAACGCCTGCGTGTACCTGTCGGACGGCAGGTATGGACTGATCACCAACCTGAAAAAGAATGAGGAAATCGAAATCGCGTCCAGCCGTTCCGACAGTGTGAACGCCGCTCTGCTGGCGTTCAGCCCGGACGGAAAATATATTTATTACTACACAAAGTATGATCCGGAAAACAATGTCGGATCGCTTTGCCGGGCCGAGTATGGCAGGTTAAAAGAAGATTCCAGCAAAAACGAGAAGTATATTGAAGTGATCGACAGCGGCGCCAGCCTTGGGTTCCAGCTTGCCGAAAACGGTTCTCTGGTTTATCAGAAGAGCAATGGAAACCTGTACTATTTTAATGGGGAGGAACCGGTTCAGGTCGCAAAGGATGTCTCATCTTATCGAATAGAAGAGTCGGGGCAGCGCCTGATTTATACAATTATAAAAGAAGACCAGGATCATGAAGTTGATTTGTACGGTCTGGAACTCAGCAATATAGACAATAAAATAAAGCTCGCTTCCAATATTTTTTCCATCTGGGATGATGAGGATTTTGATAATCTTCTGTATTCTAAGATATCAGAAGAGGGTTCAGAGCTTTCTTACTATATTACCGGATTTGAGAAGGACGCTCAAAAGCTGGAGGCGGGCGAAAACATCGAATTTTTGACCTCGTCGGATGGGAAATGGTATTTTACAGCGGAAAACGGCACAGAGCTGAACCTGTATGACTACATAGAAGACCCGTATGCGGATGCCGGGATCACAGAACCTGAGGAGGAGGACTTTGGCACTCCTGAGTACAGCTACGAAATGATACACGGGACAGACGTCTCAGAAAGCGATTTTGATGAACTTTATACCTCCTGCACCAGGCCGCTGTACTGGTATGGCATGAGCACCTGGAACGCATATTCTATGGAAGAGGCGGTCGAGAGAGATGACTGGGAAGGAGATATGGAAGGCATTCATGCGTCAACCCAGGCCTTTATCGATCAGTTTGCAGATGAAAATGGGTATATACCGGTGACGGATGAGGTCAGGGCTGCTTTAAAGGAAATCGATAAGCATGCAAATGACCCCGACACCGATTACCAGTGGATGTGGCTCTGTTACAACCGGTATCAGTCCGGGACTGAGATCGACTATGAGGCGTACAACATTGCCCTTGACCGGTGGAATGAGGCAAAAGGCCGGATTGAAATGCGGGAAATGCTCCAGGACGAGGAAAACGCATATAAAGTCCGTTCGCTGTACTGTCTTGAGAATGGTGTTGTGACTGAAATCAGCGAAAATGTTTTGGACGCTGTGCCATGCTATGATGGAATCCTGTTTAACACCGTGGACATGGCGGATCAGACAGTGGATCTGGCGGATGTATCTTCTGTGGAGGATGTAAAGCAGCAGCTGTTTGGGATTGACAGATGGGAGGCTAACCATATTTTCCTTATGGACAGTGAGGAACAGTGCCGGATGTCGGCCAGTGCGGCGGAAGCATACGGGGAAGCCTACGATGAAAATTATGCAAACCTCTGGTTTGTGGACGGGAAAGCCTACCTTTGGGGCAGTCCGGACGGGATGTTTGAGGCCGATATTGAAAACGGGACAGTCGGCAGCTTTCAGTTGGTTACAGACGCAAAGCATATCATGCTGACCGATGAGGATTCTGTCTTATATTATGGCAATGATTATTACGTAAGCGGCGATCAGATCTATATGGATCTCTACTCCCGCAGCGGCGGAGCAAACTAAATTTTGCAGCAAATGCGGAGCGCCGGTTGCCGCAGACGCCGCGTTTTGCCCGTCCTGCGGCCAGAAGACATGAGCTTTTTCCCTCTTGGGGATAAGATAAAGGATAAAACCAGAAAGTAAGGAAAGGAATGAAAGAACATGAAAAAATGAAAATGATAACGGCCTGCGCGGCGGCTGCACTTACCGCGCTATCCATGAACACCCTGGTTTTTGCGGGGCAGTGGAAGGAGAATGATACTGGCTGGTGGTACGACAACGGAAACGGAACCTGGCCGTCCAGCTCCTGGCAGTGGATTGACGGAAATGGGGATGGTATCGCAGAATGCTACTACTTCAACAAAGACGGCTATTGCCTGATGAACGGGGTGGCGCCTGACGGCAGTTCTGTCAATGTCAACGGCGCGTGGACCGTCAATGGCGTTGTACAGACCAAAAATGTTGGAGGCCAGGCTGCGCCCGTGGAAGAAACAAAGCCTGCCCGGGATCCCCTTATGCTGTACGATCAGCAGCCTATCATAACGAAAAACATTGAAAAATGGGAATCGGCAAGCACCAATAAAGAGCATGAGAACTGGGATAAGGATGACCTGGTTTCTTTCCAGATCCTGGGGGATAGCGACGAATTGCTTTATGAAACCAGCATTGATTACCGGACATCCGCCTTTGATATTGATGTGGATATTACCGGTCAGGATTCAGTTACCATTTATCTCTCAAAAATAGAGAGTGAAATAAGCCCGGTCATTTTGAAAAATGCGAGATTTGAATAAACATCTGGCGACTGCACTCTGAAAATAAAATAGAATCTCGTCTGGGCAACGGTGTCTGGCCGGCTCGTTTGCCTGTCGCGAAGATTGCATAAAAATCCCCGAACAATCCGCTGTCCGGGGATTTCGCTGTCTTATTTCTCTTTCTTCCAGAACATCAGCCTGTCCTTGACAGATTTCTTTTTCGGCGGTTTGGGAACTGCGCCGCCGCGCACGCTCTTGATGTCTGTGATGTACAGGCCGCTGATCACAACCTTGGCTTCTGTCTTGACAGGAAGGGACTGGAAAACCTTCTCGTCGGCGATCAGGGTGACGATTTTGGGTCCTACCTTTGCCTTTACAACAGGAAGTTTTGCCCATCGCATATATTTCGGCGTCTGGTCGTAGACCATCTTGGGCAGTCCGGATTCCTTGATCTTTAATTTCTTTTTGTCAATGACAAGGATAGATACCGTCTGCTTGGCGGCTTCCATCATTGCCTGGGAAGCCGCCTGTTTCTTTTCCAGCTTCCGGCCAAAGTAATACAGGACTCCCAGAACTATGGCCGCGATGACCAAAATCCAGAGTATGACAGATAAAACAGTGTTCAGCATTGGGCAATAACCTCCAATAGTTTCCTTAGTGTAGTCTGTGGTTATTATACCATGTCCCTACGGGCCATGGCAGCCTTCGGCAGAATTTAGCGCCCGATTTTCTGCGGTGAACGCAGAAAACGGTATGCACAGGAATAATAACCGCGTTACGGTTATTATACCATTTCTTTGAAAAAAAGGCAAGCAAAAAATCCTTGACACATTGACAAGTTTATGATAAACTGGAATGTGCACTATTGTGGCGTTTTGGGCCTTAGGGGTCAACTGCGCCCAAAAAGTAAAACGTGAAAGAAAACAGGGGTGAAACGTCAATGGAGAAAAGCAAGATGCGTCCGGTGCCGGCCGGGAAGAGCGTGAGAATGAGTTTCTCAGGGCAAAAAGAAGTCCTCGAGATGCCTAACCTGATTGAGATTCAGAAAAACTCCTATCAGTGGTTCTTAGACGAAGGACTCAAGGAAGTCTTTGAAGATATCTCTCCGATCGCAGATTTCGCAGGCCATTTGAGCTTGGAGTTTGTAGATTTTACATTATGTAAAGACGACATCAAGTACACCATCGAAGAATGCAAAGAACGGGATGCCACATATGCAGCCCCCTTAAAAGTGAGAGTAAGGCTTTGCAACAAAGACAAAGACGAGATCAATGAACACGAGATATTCATGGGCGATCTTCCGCTCATGACAGATACAGGTTCTTTCGTGATTAACGGCGCAGAACGTGTTATTGTTAGCCAGTTGGTTCGTTCACCGGGTATTTATTATGGAATTGCCCATGACAAAGTAGGAAAGGAACTGTATAGCTGCACTGTGATTCCGAACCGTGGAGCATGGCTGGAATATGAGACGGATTCCAACGATATTTTCTATGTTCGCGTGGACCGCACCAGAAAAGTTCCGGTTACTGTCCTGATCCGTGCTCTGGGCATCGGCACCAATGCGGAGATTATCGATCTGTTCGGTGAGGAACCGAAACTTTTGGCCAGCTTTGGTAAGGATACTTCCGATAATTACCAGGATGGTTTATTAGAGTTATACAAAAAAATCCGCCCGGGTGAGCCGTTATCCGTTGATAGTGCAGAAAGCTTGCTGAACAGCATGTTCTTTGACCCCAGAAGATATGATTTGGCCAAAGTCGGCCGATATAAATTCAACAAGAAGCTGGCTTTCCGGAACCGGCTGAAGGGCCATGTCCTGGCTGAAGACGTAGTTGATACCACAACAGGAGAGATTTTGGCTGAGGCCGGCACGAAAGTAGACAAAGAGCTGGCAGACAAGATCCAGAATGCTGCTGTGCCTTTTGTATGGCTTGAGGGTGCCACCAGAAAGCAGAAGGTCCTTTCCAATATGATGGTAGACTTGGGAGCTTACGTTTCCTTTAAGCCGGAAGAGGTCGGAGTGACGGAACTGGTATATTATCCTGTTCTGGAAAGAATTTTATCTGAGATGGGTACAGAGGATGAGGAAGAGCTAAAGGCAGCCATCCATAGGAATATCCACGAGCTGATCCCGAAACACATTACAAAGGAAGATATTTTAGCTTCCATTAACTATAATATGCACCTCGAAGAAGAAGTGGGCAATTCAGACGATATCGACCATCTGGGCAACCGCCGTATCCGTGCGGTGGGCGAGCTGCTTCAGAATCAGTACCGGATCGGTCTGTCCCGTATGGAGCGTGTAGTCAGAGAGCGTATGACTACTCAGGATATGGAGGGAATCACGCCTCAGTCCCTGATCAACATTAAGCCTGTCACGGCGGCAGTGAAGGAATTTTTTGGAAGCTCCCAGTTGTCCCAGTTTATGGATCAGAACAACCCATTGTCTGAGCTGACCCACAAGCGCCGTCTGTCGGCCCTGGGCCCTGGCGGTCTGTCCAGAGACCGTGCCGGTTTCGAGGTTCGTGACGTACACTACACACACTATGGCCGTATGTGCCCCATTGAGACCCCTGAAGGTCCCAATATCGGTCTGATCAACTCCCTGGCAACCTATGCGAGGGTTAATGAATACGGTTTTATCGAGGCTCCCTACCGGGTGCTGGATAAGAGTGACCCGACTAATCCGGTGGTAACAGACAAGGTGGTTTATCTGACGGCTGACGAGGAAGATAACTTTATCGTGGCACAGGCAAACGAACCGCTGGATGCGGAAGGCCATTTTATAAACAATAACGTTTCCGGACGTTTCCGTGAGGAGACATCTTCTTTCCAGAAGCGGGCCATTGACCTTATGGACGTTTCTCCTAAGATGGTATTCTCGGTGGCAACTTCCATGATCCCATTCCTGGAAAATGACGACGCAAACCGTGCGCTGATGGGTTCCAACATGCAGCGGCAGGCGGTTCCCCTTCTGACGACGGAGGCTCCTGTAGTAGGAACCGGTATTGAAGGAAAAGCGGCTGTGGACTCCGGTGTCTGCGTTCTGGCTAAGAACGCCGGAGTGGTGGAGCGCTCCGCTTCCAATGAGATCATTATCCGGAGAGATTCCGATGGAAACCGGGATGTTTACCATTTGACCAAGTTTAAGAGAAGCAACCAGTCCAACTGTTATAACCAGAAGCCTATCGTATTTAAAGGAAACCACGTTGAGGCAGGGGAAGTGATCGCTGACGGTCCGTCCACCTCCAACGGTGAGATCGCCCTGGGAAAGAACCCGCTGATCGGCTTCATGACCTGGGAAGGTTACAACTACGAGGATGCTGTCCTTTTGAGCGAACGTCTGGTGCAGGAGGACGTTTACACTTCCGTACACATTGAGGAATATGAAGCAGAGGCCAGAGACACCAAGCTGGGGCCGGAAGAGATCACCCGGGATGTGCCGGGGGTCGGCGAGGACGCTCTGAAGGATCTGGATGAGAGAGGTATTATCCGAATCGGTGCAGAGGTTCGCGCAGGCGATATTCTGGTAGGCAAGGTGACTCCTAAGGGTGAGACGGAGCTGACCGCTGAGGAGCGTCTGCTGAGGGCTATCTTCGGTGAGAAGGCCAGAGAAGTCCGTGATACTTCCCTGAAGGTTCCTCACGGCGCATACGGGATTATTGTCGATGCCAAGGTATTTACCAGAGAGAATGGCGATGAGCTGTCTCCTGGCGTCAATGAGACAGTTCGCATCTATATTGCACAGAAGAGAAAGATCTCTGTCGGCGACAAGATGGCAGGACGTCACGGAAACAAGGGTGTCGTTTCCAGAGTTCTTCCGGTGGAAGACATGCCGTTCCTTCCAAACGGCCGTCCTCTGGATATCGTGCTGAACCCTCTGGGCGTTCCGTCCCGTATGAATATCGGTCAGGTTCTGGAGATTCACCTGAGCCTTGCTGCAAAAGCTCTGGGCTTTAACATTGCAACTCCTGTTTTTGACGGAGCCAATGAGAATGATATTATGAACAGCCTGGACATGGCCAACGATTACGTAAATGGAACCTGGGAAGATTTCCAGGAGAAATATAAAGACGTTTTGAATCCGGAGGTTATGGACTATCTGGGCAGCCACCTGGAGCACAGAGCGCTGTGGAAGGGTGTTCCTTTGTCCAGAGACGGTAAGGTTCGCCTGCGCGACGGCCGTACCGGCGAATATTTTGACAGCCCTGTCACCATCGGACACATGCATTATCTGAAGCTGCATCACCTGGTAGACGATAAGATTCATGCCCGTTCTACCGGCCCATACTCTCTGGTTACCCAGCAGCCTCTGGGCGGAAAAGCTCAGTTCGGCGGCCAGCGTTTCGGAGAGATGGAGGTTTGGGCACTGGAGGCGTACGGTGCGTCCTACACACTTCAGGAGATCCTGACTGTGAAGTCGGACGACGTGGTGGGCCGTGTCAAGACCTACGAGGCGATCATAAAGGGAGAGAATATCCCGGAACCGGGCATTCCGGAGTCCTTCAAGGTACTCTTAAAAGAGCTGCAGTCTTTGGGCCTGGATGTAAGAGTGCTGCGTGATGACAATACAGAAGTTGAGATGACAGAAAGCATTGACTACGGCGATACCGATCTCCGGGCAATTATTGAGGGAGAGCGCCATAACCGCCGTGAAGAGTCTTTCAGCGACTATGGATATCAGGAACAGGAGTTCAAGAACGATGAGCTGGTTCCGATAGAAGATGATTATATAGAAGAAGACGGGGATGCAGACGATGAGCTGGACCTGGATCTGGGCGAGGCTTTTGACGCAGACAGCGCTTCTGATTATGATGACGATAACGAATAGGAGGGAGTACCGAACATGCCAGAGACAAATGAAACCTATCAGCCACTGACCTTTGATGCCATCAAAATTGGTCTGGCTTCTCCGGAAAAGATTCTGGAATGGTCCCACGGCGAAGTAAAAAAGCCTGAGACCATCAATTACAGGACATTAAAACCGGAAAAAGACGGTCTGTTCTGTGAGAGGATTTTCGGACCGACCAAGGATTGGGAGTGTCACTGCGGGAAATACAAGAAAATTCGTTACAAAGGTGTTATCTGCGACCGCTGCGGTGTTGAGGTCACCAAGTCCAGCGTCCGTAGAGAGCGGATCGGACACATCGCTTTAGCGGCTCCCGTCTCCCACATCTGGTATTTTAAGGGAATCCCCAGCAGAATGGGACTGATTCTGGATATTTCTCCAAGAACTCTGGAGAAAGTCCTCTACTTTGCATCCTATATCGTACTGGATCCCGGTCAGACCAGCCTGCAGTATAAGCAGGTGCTGTCTGAGAAAGAGTACCGGGAAGAGATTGACAAGTATGGTTACGGCGCATTCCGGGCCGGGATGGGCGCAGAAGCGATTCAGGAACTTCTGAAAGCCATTGATCTGGAGAAGGATTCTGCGGATCTGAGAAAACAGCTTAAGGAGGCCACTGGCCAGAAGAGAGCGCGTATTATCAAGCGCCTGGAGGTAGTTGAGGCCTTCCGCAATTCCGGAAACAAGCCGGAGTGGATGATCATGACAGTGATTCCGGTCATTCCGCCGGATATCCGTCCCATGGTACAGTTGGATGGCGGTCGGTTTGCGACCTCCGATTTAAACGATCTGTACAGAAGAATTATTAACAGAAATAACCGTCTGGCAAGACTTTTGGAGCTTGGCGCTCCGGATATTATTGTCCGGAATGAGAAGCGTATGCTCCAGGAGGCTGTAGACGCTCTGATTGACAATGGCCGCCGCGGCCGCCCTGTAACGGGTCCTGGCAACCGGGCGCTGAAATCCCTGTCCGATATGCTGAAAGGTAAACAGGGACGTTTCCGCCAGAATCTTCTGGGCAAACGTGTAGACTACTCCGGACGTTCTGTTATCGTGGTAGGTCCGGAATTAAAGATTTACCAGTGCGGTCTCCCCAAGGAGATGGCGATCGAGCTGTTCAAGCCCTTTGTTATGAAAGAGCTGGTTTCCAATGGAACGGCTCACAATATCAAAAATGCAAAGAAGATGGTAGAGCGTCTTCAGCCTGAGGTGTGGGACGTTCTGGAGGATGTTATCAAAGAGCATCCCGTTATGCTGAACCGTGCCCCTACGCTGCATCGTCTGGGAATTCAGGCTTTCGAGCCGATTTTGGTAGAGGGCAAGGCGATCAAGCTCCATCCGCTGGTTTGTACCGCATTTAACGCAGACTTTGACGGTGACCAGATGGCAGTCCATCTGCCCCTTTCCGTGGAGGCTCAGGCGGAGTGCCGCTTCATGCTGCTGTCCCCCAACAACCTGTTAAAGCCGTCTGACGGCGGTCCTGTGGCAGTTCCGTCTCAGGATATGGTTCTGGGTATTTATTACCTGACTCAGGAGAGACCTGGCGTCAAAGGCGAGGGTATGATCTTCCGCAATGTCAACGAAGCGATTCTGGCATATGAGAATGGTGCGGTAACCTTACACTCCAGAGTAAAGGTAAGGATGAAACGGACGATGCCTGACGGTACGGTGAAAACCGGAATCGTAGAATCCACAGTGGGCCGTTTTATTTTCAATGAAATTGTTCCCCAGGATCTGGGCTTTGTTGACAGAAGTATTGAAGGCAATGAACTTCTTCTGGAAGTTGATTTCCATGTAGGCAAAAAGCAGTTAAAGCAGATTTTGGAGAAGGTCATCAATGTCCATGGGGCAACCCAGACAGCCGTGACTCTGGACGATATCAAGGCCATCGGTTACAAGTATTCCACCAAAGCAGCCATGACCGTTTCCATCTCCGATATGACGGTTCCGGAGTCCAAAAAGCGCCTGATTGCTGAGGCTCAGGAGACAGTCGATAAGATTGCCAAGAACTTCCGCCGCGGTCTGATCACCGAGGAGGAGCGTTACAAAGAGGTAATTGAGACCTGGAAAGCGACTGACGATCAGTTGACCCATGACCTTCTGACAGGCCTTGATAAATACAACAACATTTATATGATGGCGGATTCCGGTGCCCGTGGTTCTGATAAGCAGATCAAGCAGCTTGCCGGAATGCGTGGCCTGATGGCAGATACCACCGGTCATACCATCGAGCTGCCCATCAAGTCCAACTTCCGTGAAGGTCTGGACGTTCTGGAGTACTTCATCTCAGCTCACGGAGCCCGGAAGGGTCTGTCCGATACGGCTTTGCGTACAGCAGACTCCGGTTACCTGACCAGACGTCTGGTGGATGTTTCCCAGGATCTGATCGTTCGGGAAACGGATTGCTGCGAAGGAAAAGAGATCCCTTATATGGAGATCAGAGCTTTTTCTGACGGACAGGAGGTAATTGAGACTCTTGAAGAGCGCTTAACAGGCCGTTACATTGCTGAGACCATTACAGACCCGGACACCGGAGAGATCGTGGTAAAGGCAAACCATATGTGTACACCGAAGCGGGCGGCGGCCGTTATTAAGACTTTGAAGAAACTGGGCCGGGATTCTGTAAAGATCCGTACAGTTTTAAGCTGTAAATCTCACATTGGCGTGTGTGCCAAGTGCTATGGAGCCAACATGGCTACAGGCCAGCCTGTTCAGGTTGGTGAAGCTGTCGGTATTATTGCAGCTCAGTCCATCGGCGAACCAGGTACCCAGCTTACCATGCGTACCTTCCATACAGGCGGCGTGGCCGGCGGAGATATTACCCAAGGTCTTCCCCGTGTCGAGGAGCTTTTTGAAGCGCGTAAGCCGAAAGGTTTGGCGATTATCTCTGAGTTTGGCGGCGTTGTTGCCATCAAAGATACAAAGAAGAAACGCGAGGTTACCATTACAGATAACGAGACGGGAAATTCCAAAACCTATCTCATCCCTTATGGATCCAGAATTAAGGTTCAGGATGGACAGGTGCTGGAGGCCGGCGATGAACTGACAGAAGGAAGCGTGAATCCGCACGATATTCTGAAGATCAAAGGCGTTCGCGCTGTGCAGGATTACATGATCCGGGAGGTACAGAGAGTTTACCGTCTCCAGGGCGTAGAAATCAACGACAAGCACGTTGAGATGATTGTTCGTCAGATGCTGAAGAAGGTTAAGATTGAAGAGAGCGGCGACAGCGATGTGCTGCCGGGCGTATCCATGAATGTTCTCGACTTCAACGAGATGAACGAGAAGCTGATTGCGGAGGGAAAGAAGCCGGCAGAAGGAAAGCAGGTTATGCTCGGTATCACCAAGGCATCTCTGGCAACAGATTCCTTCCTGTCAGCAGCATCCTTCCAGGAAACCACCAAAGTTCTGACGGAAGCAGCGATCAACGGAAAAGTCGATAAGCTCATCGGCTTAAAGGAAAACGTACTGATCGGTAAACTGATTCCGGCAGGAACCGGGATGAAACAGTACCGGGATATTCATTTGAGTACGGACGAGGAAGATACGGAAGAAGTGATTCTGGAGGAAGAAGGAGAAGAGGATGTAGCGATGCACCTGGGAGCAGAGCCTTCAGAAGACGCGGAGGAAGTTCTGAATCTGGATGAGGAAGAGATCTAAGGAAACATTTAAACAGTAAATAAACAGGGAGAAAACCATTTGTCAAACTGGTTTTTCTCCCTGCTTTTATTATGGAATGAAATAGCGTCAGCGAGCAGAAGAACAATACGGATGAGAACGCATATTGCCTTCTGTACACTGACGCTGTTAATTTAAGTATCTTTTTTGGGGCCGGTTGTCAGAAATGGAACCAACTCGTCCCCGCTGTAGGAATTATTAGTGCTGCTGCTGCCTCCCGGGCTAGTGATGCTGCCCGGAGAGCTGGAAGAAGAACTGCCTGATGAACCAGGGCCTTCATAACTCACACCGCTGCCGGAAGAGCCAGGGGCACTAGTGGAAACGCCGCCAGAAGAGGAACCGGGACCGCCGGTGGAAACGTTAGAATCTCCTGGACTCTGCGACTGACTGCCAACATTCTGGCAGACCCCGTTGGCTGCAAAGGTATAAGTAACACCGTTTAAAGTGAGGGAAGTATTCGCATACATCTTTCCGCTGGAGGGATCCAGATAAAAGTATTGTCCATTGATCTGAATCCACCCGGTCAGCATGTGGCCGGATTCGTTAAAGTAGTAGTAGGAATTGTCGATCAGGGTCCATCCGGTAGACATTTTTCCGCTGGAAGGATCTAAGTAATACTTGTTCGTTCCGTCCGTCTGCCATCCGGTCAGCATTCTGCCATCCGTATTCATACAGTAGTAAGATCCGTTTATCTGCTGCCATCCGGTGGTCATCTTTCCACTGCCGTCAAAATAATACCACAAACCGTTGATCTGGTACCAGTCGCTGACAACGCAGCGGCCGTCAGTCCGGAAATAATACCATGCATTGTCCATCTGCCGCCAGCCTGTCACCATGGAACCGTCACCTTTTAAGTAATAATAGTCGTAATCAGTGCCATTATTGATTTTCAGCCAGCCTGTTACCATAACACCGGTGGTATCAAAGAGATAGTACCATTTCCCGTCCACCTGCTGCCATTTTGTAGCCATGAGACCGTTTGATTTAAAATAGTACCATTTTCCATCAATCTGTTTCCATCCGTGGCTCATCAAACCGGTGGAAAGATCCATATAATAATATCCGTCGGTGGTATGGATCCATCCCTTATGGACCGAACCGGTTTCGTCAATGTAAGTCCAGTTGCCATTGCTGTTATTCCACCCCTGAGTAGCGCAATACGCCTCAATAGTCGGGGCGGCCGATAAAGCTCCAACCAGGCCGGCCAGTACAAGAGCCTTTTTATATCCATGACTCTTCATAAACGTCCTCCTTGAAAAAAGAAAATCTATTTTGAACAAAAGTATCAAAATTTATTCTTTTACCAGTATAGCATAAAACTACCAGAAAAACATAACATTTTCCTTACATTTTCTGCAAAATCTCACGAACAATCTTGCGGTAGCAATTTTTTGCGTAGCGATACATGATAATTGTATATTCTCCAAACTCCTGTCCCAGATTTGATTTATAGACGGCCCATAAAGCCCATAAAAATCCGCCCAGTCCCATGTAAGCATAAAAGATCAGCAGTTCCTCCCTGGAGGGGTCACGCTCCAGATACAGGCGGAGCAGTTCCAATCCCTGTTCCAGGCTGTAATAAGAATAAATAGAACACATCGCCACATCGATCAGCGGATCACACATGCCGGCATATTCCCAGTCAATCAGCCGGATCGTCCCATCAGGGAGAAATAGAAAATTATCAGCTACGCTGTCAATATGAGCTAAAACCAGAGGGCGCTTCCGCTCATCGACCAACTTCAGAAGCTCGCCAATCCACTCAGAAACCTGATCGATGTCATGAAATGGAATGCCGCCGTGTTCCAGGCACAGTTTTTCATAGAAGCGAATGCGCTCCCCTATATCGAAGCGATGGCTTACCTGAAGCCCGCTGTGGTGGAATTTCTTTAAGAGCTTCATACACCGCCCCATTTCTTCCATATTTGTTGGATCGGCATTCCGCGCACCCTCATAAAATTCAGAAATTTTATATCCGGTATCACCGTCAAAATAGATGAGATTCTCTGTGATTCCCAGGGAGAGCACAGTGTCATAGACTTCTCGTTCCTGATGGCGATTGATCAGAAACTCAGTCCCAGGTCCCGGAATCCTGCAAAGATAATGCCTGCCCTGCACCTGAAATAGAAAAGACTGGTTGGTCATGCCGGCTTTGAGGCAGCGAATATCCCGGATTTCAGATTCCGGAATTTGAAAAATTTGGGATATTAATTCCATTGCCTTGTTGTCTGATTTGTTTTGATATTTGGGATCAAAGAGCCGAAGTTCCTCCAGATTTTCAAACTCATAGACCTGATTCTCTGGCTGCTGGTTGATAAACATGTCCGGACCAGAGCCGGCGAATATACGAGACAATTCATTTTCGAAAGCTACTCCGGCTCCGGAAAGACGCCGTTTGGCCTCTCCGTTAAGCATATCTGCCAGAACCTGTTCCCAATAAAACTGCTCTGTGCCGCTGATATGATAATAGGCTTCCAGAACAGGGAGAAACTGTTCGGAGAATTCTTTTGACAAAAATGCAGGGCCGTACATAACCCAACTGTCGTGACCGCCAACCTGGACTCCGGTAATGCGTCCTTTCTTATTATAAGAAAGACACCATTCTGAGGTCCCGCCTTTCATAAAAGCTGAAGAATACCAGGCACCGCATTCATAAGTATGATACATATTATTTCTCATCCAGTTATCAGAGGACAGGAGATAGACATTTCGACCGCGGAAAAAATTTCTGCCATGGAAAACAGTGGCCAAAGTATTTTTGCAGGTGTATTCCGGATTATAGAGAAGGTTTACTCCATATTGATCAATCAAATACTCGAACTGTTCTTTGAGATAACCGACAGCAATGGTGATATCCTTGATGCCAACGGCGTGGAGCTGTTTGATTTGGCGCTCTATCATGCGCTCGCCATAAACCTCCAGAAGTCCTTTGGGCATTTCAAAGGTGAGAGGGACAAAACGGGAACCAAAACCTGCAGCCATAATGAAAGCCCCATCCACCCGGAACTGCTCTAAAAAATCCAGCCCGGCAGGAGTAAGCTCGTAGGAGCCATCTTCACTGAGGCAGATATAATTTCTGGCCGAGCATTCCTTTACCAGAGAATTTACAGTGCCAAGAGAGACATCCAACAAATGTGCCAGATCCCGCTGCGTTGCTCTAGGGTGCTCTAAAATATTACGGCACAGCAATCCATACCGATTCATAAGACCTCCATTCTGTTGCTTTTATCAAGAACTACACAATGTGTACTGCAAAATTGGTGCAGAAGGGAAGGCATCCGTGAAAAAGCAACGTTCAAAAAAATAAAAAAAATATTTAATATGAACATTATACCATGAACCTGACGAAAAGCAACCGAAAAAGGCATTCTTAAAAAGTTCGTTAGTATTTGAGCATAGCCTCGCACGCCTCCACCGTTTATAGTGCCCTTGTATATGGATACCTATTTGTTAAATATGAAAAAAGACAGAAAGACCAGCCGGTTCCAACTATGGAAAAATTAAGAAAATCTCAATAAATAGCGCGTTTTCATAACTTTTGGGGCAATATTGTATTGATATAAAAACAATTTTAGGCAAAAACGGATTTTTTGTAATGATTTCGTAAGAAAAACCACAGAGAAAATTTATAGCATTTTTTAAACTAGTGTATTATACTATGGGTGTGATGGAGGTAATGGTACTTCCTGATAGAAATGGGATGAATATCTACATACGGAAAAAATCAGTTTTTTTGTAAAAAAGGTATTGATAATTTCTTTTATAGGAAGTATAATGACCTCGTAATGCAATTAGGAATTTCAAAAGAGATTCAAAAAGAAAAAGGAGAGTGCATTT
>CAJFOF010000009.1 GCA_904395885.1 uncultured Lachnospiraceae bacterium | reverse complement strand
TTATCATTTTGTTATCAAATAGAACCTTGATAGACTTCAAACGCCTTGTTTATGCGGGTTCTCAAATTCTTTTACTTACTCAAACTCAATCGTCCCCGGCGGCTTGCTCGTCAAATCGTACATGACGCGGTTGACGCCTTTCACTTCGTTGACGATCCGGTTCATGACCTTCTGCAGAACCTCCCAGGGGATTTCTGCGGCTTCTGCCGTCATAAAATCGGAGGTGATAACCGCGCGGAGGGCGACGGCGTAATCGTAAGTTCTGAAGTCGCCCATGACGCCGACGGAGCGCATGTTGGTCAGGGCAGCAAAATACTGGCTGAAGGTTTTATCCAAGCCTGCCTTGGCAATCTCCTCCCGGTAAATGTAGTCAGCATCCTGAACCATCCGGACTTTCTCAGCAGTCACTTCGCCCAGAATACGGACACCCAAGCCGGGGCCGGGGAAGGGCTGACGGTATACCAGGTATTCCGGAATTCCCAGCTCCAGGCCGGCTTTGCGAACCTCGTCTTTAAATAAAAGGCGCAGGGGTTCGATGATTTCTTTGAAATCTACATGGTCGGGAAGGCCGCCTACATTGTGGTGGGACTTGATCACAGCGGATTTTCCTAAACCGGATTCGATCACGTCCGGGTAGATGGTTCCCTGAACCAGGAAATCTACGGCACCGATTTTTTTCGCTTCTTCCTCAAAGACACGGATAAACTCTTCGCCGATGATCTTGCGCTTCTGCTCTGGCTCTGTCACGCCGGCCAGCTTGCTGTAAAAACGCTCCTGGGCATTAACCCGGACAAAGTTTAAGTCGTAGCTGCCGTTGGGGCCAAATACGGCCTCCACCTCATCACCCTCATTTTTCCTCAAAAGGCCGTGATCAACGAAAACGCAGGTGAGCTGCTTTCCTACTGCCTTGGACATGAGGACGGCTGCAACAGAAGAATCAACGCCTCCGGACAGGGCGCACAGAACTTTTCCGCTGCCTACCTTTTCCCGAATCGACTGAATCGTAGTCTCCACAAAAGAGTCCATCTTCCAGTCACCGGCGCAGCCGCAGACGTCATATACGAAACTGGAAAGCATTTTCATACCTTCCGCCGTGTGAACAACCTCGGGGTGGAACTGAACCGCATACAGACGGCGCTCCGCACATTCCATAGCCGCTACCGGACATACAGGGGTGTGGGCCGTAATCCGGAAACCTTCCGGAACCTTTGCTATATAGTCTGTGTGGCTCATCCAGCAGATTGTTTTGGAAGAGACATTTTTGAATAAAACGGAAGTCGGGTCTGTGTCTACTTCTGTCTTTCCGTACTCACTGACCGGGGCCGTGGCCACTTGGCCGCCCAGGGTGTGGGCCATCAACTGGGAACCGTAGCAGATGCCCAGGATGGGGATACCCATCTCAAAAATTTCTTTTGCAATGTGAGGGGATTCTTCCAGATAGACACTGTTGGGACCGCCGGTGAAAATAATGCCCTTGGGCGCCATCTCCCGGATTTTTTCCAAATCCATGCTGTAGGGATGCACCTCACAGTACACATTACATTCCCGGACTCTTCTGGCGATCAACTGATTATACTGGCCGCCAAAATCCAGCACGATAATCATTTCTCTGTTCATAAGAGGCTCCTTTTACCGGCTTCCGAACAACCGGCTTTCGACATAAAAAGTTAAAGAGATTGCACAGCTAGGTACAATCTCTTTCTTATCTTTGGTACATATTTATTATATGCGATAGCTGTCGAAATAGCAAGAAATTTTTATGAAAAAAATGCACAAAAATCTTGCGGAAAAGCCGGATAATGTTTGGCAATACCGGTTACCGGACATCCAGATACTTTTTGACATACTGACCGGTGTAAGATGCCGGCTGGGCGGCTACTTCCTCAGGCGTTCCCTTTGCGATCACAGTCCCGCCTGCGTCCCCGCCTTCCGGACCGATATCGATAATGTAATCCGCAGTTTTGATCACATCCAGATTGTGCTCAATAACCACCACCGTGTTTCCGCCTTCGGACAGGCGGCGGAGAATTTCTATGAGTTTATGGACATCGGCAAAGTGAAGTCCCGTGGTCGGCTCATCCAGGATATAGATGGTCTTGCCTGTTCCCCTTTTGCTCAGCTCTGTTGCCAGCTTAATTCTCTGGGCCTCCCCGCCGGACAGTTCCGTGGAAGGCTGGCCCAGTCTGATGTAGGACAGGCCTACGTCATAGAGAGTCTGGATCTTCCGGGCAATGGTGGGAACATGCTCAAAGAACTGCAGTGCCTCTTCCACTGTCATATTCAGCACATCATAGATACTTTTGCCTTTATATTTTACTTCGAGGGTTTCCCGGTTGTAGCGCTTTCCTCCGCAGACCTCGCAGGGTACGTAGACGTCCGGCAGGAAATGCATCTCAATCTTGATAATGCCGTCGCCGCTGCAGGCCTCGCATCTGCCGCCTTTGACGTTGAAACTGAAGCGTCCCTTGCTGTACCCTTTTGCCTTGGCATCTGTGGTGGAAGCGAACAGATCCCTGATCAGGTCAAAGACTCCTGTATAGGTCGCTGGGTTAGAGCGAGGAGTGCGCCCAATGGGGGATTGATCGATTGCGATGATCTTGTCCAATTGCTCGATTCCTTCAATCTTATCGTATTTCCCCGGGATCGTTCTGGCCCGGTTCAGTTTTTTCGCTAAGGCTTTGTACAGAATTTCATTGACCAGGGAACTTTTTCCGGAGCCGGACACGCCGGTCACACAGGTCATAATCCCAAGGGGGAAGGAGACGTCAATGTTCTTCAGATTGTTTTCCTTTGCCCCCCGGACGGTGAGCCATCCCGTCGGCTTTCTCCGCTCGGCGGGAACCGGGATCTTCAGTCTGCCACTGAGGTAAGCTCCTGTAATGGATTCTTTGCATTCCATGATCTGCTCGGCCGTTCCCGCTGCCACGACCTCTCCGCCGTGCTCGCCTGCGCCGGGACCGATATCTACGATAAAGTCTGCTGCCCGCATGGTGTCTTCATCGTGCTCCACCACCAGGACGCTGTTTCCCAGATCTCTCAGATGGATCAGCGTCTGAAGCAGTTTATCATTATCCCTCTGATGCAGACCGATGCTGGGTTCATCCAGAATATAGGCCACACCCACCAGCCCGGAACCGATCTGGGTGGCCAGGCGGATTCTCTGAGCCTCCCCGCCGGACAGGGTTCCGGTGGCGCGGGACATGGCCAGGTAGTCCAATCCCACATTGATCAGGAAGGTCACCCTGGCTCGGATCTCTTTCAGGATCTGGGCGCCGATGGTTTCCTGCATAGGGGTCAGCTTCAGTCCGTCCAGAAAATCCCGGAATTTGGTTATGGACATGTTGGTGGCCTCGTAGATATTTTTATCCCCAACCGTGACAGCCAGGGATTCTTTTTTCAGTCTCTGGCCTTTGCAGACCGGACAGGGGGTAATCCGCATGAACGTCTCATACTCGGCCTTTGATGCCTCCGAATAGGTTTCCCGGTAACGGCGGGCCACATTGCTCAGCAATCCCTCGAATGCAACATCGTAAACGCCCTCCCCGCGCTGGCCTTTATAATGAACCTTTATCTCATGACCTCCGGTCCCGTAAATCAAGATGTCATGGATTTCTTTTGGATAGTCCTGGAAAGGCGTATCTAGGCTGAAGTGGTATTCCTTTGAGAGGGCATCCAATATCGCCCGGGTAAAGCTTCCCTTGTCCGTGCAGGACTGCCACCCCAAAACAGCAATCGCCCCTTCCATAATACTGAGGGATTTATCCGGAATCATCAGATCTTCATCAAACTCCATCTTATATCCCAGGCCCACACACTCCGGGCAAGCCCCGAAAGGATTATTGAAAGAAAAGCTCCGCGGTTCCACCTCGTCAATGCTGATACCACAGTCCGGGCAGGCAAAACTGAGGCTGAAATTCAGCGGTTCTCCGTCCGTCACATCCACGATCATCAAGCCGCCGGACAGCGCCATCACAGATTCAATGGAATCCGTCATACGCTTTTCGATGCCCTTCCGGATGATCAGACGGTCCACAACGATCTCAATGTTATGCTTGATATTCTTTTCCAGCTTGAACTCTTCTGACAGTTCGTAGAGATTGCCGTCGATCCGCACTCTCACATAGCCGCTCCTGCGGGCGCTCTCCAGCACTTTTACATGCTCGCCCTTTCTCCCCCGGACCACAGGTGCCAAAAGCTGGATTCTGGTTCGCTCCGGCAGAGTCATGAGCTGGTCCACCATCTGATCCACCGTCTGCTTGCGGATCTCCCTGCCGCATTTGGGGCAGTGAGGAATTCCGATCCTGGCGTATAAAAGACGCATATAGTCGTAAATCTCTGTCACCGTTCCCACTGTAGACCGCGGATTTCGGTTGGTAGATTTCTGGTCAATGGAAATTGCCGGTGAAAGTCCCTCAATGCTCTCCACATCCGGCTTCTCCATCTGCCCCAGAAACTGTCTGGCATAAGAAGACAGAGACTCCATATAGCGCCTCTGTCCTTCCGCATAGATCGTATCAAATGCCAAAGAGGATTTCCCGGAGCCGGAAAGTCCGGTCAGAACCACCAGCTCATTTCTGGGGATATCCAGGGAAATATTCTTTAAATTATGTTCATTGGCGCCCCGTATCTTAATATACTGCTTTGCCATGTCTTACTGTACTCCTTTTTTATACTGTTATCAGTATTCCCACGGTGCAGGGCCCCAGACTGCCTTATCAGGAATTTTCTAGCGTCCACACAACTCGCAGAAGATCTCGTTAAGTGACCTTAGTATATCACATATCCTTACTGGACGCAACAAGAATCGAACAAATGTTTTGTTTTGCAGACCGGAACTCATCCGATATCCATCATACCAGATTGTATCGTTCTGTCTTGATCTTATATAAACAATGGCTTACAGTCCCGGCAAATCTCCTCTGTCAGTCCGTCTATGCTGAACTTCCTTGCCGTGACAGACGCTCTCTTTCCTCTGTCTGCCAGGGCTTTTGCCGTAGCATCTCCGATGCAGGCCAGCCGGATACTGTCAAGAATCTCTCTGCCCGGCTCCGCCTTTTCCAATGCATCCAAAAAGCTGTTTACACCGGAAGCACTGGCAAATATCAGGTAATCCAGACCTGACAGACGCTCTCTGAGCGGTTCTCTCTCTGTATCTTTTCCACATACATCGTAGACGGGAATATCACTGTAGGAAATACCTGCCTCTTCCAGAATACGCGCTAACTCCAAGGAACCTTTTAACGCCCTGGGAATCAGGAGTCTGTCGTGCTCTTTCAGGATTTTGACCAGCCCCTCTGCCAGAGACTCTGTGCA
The DNA here is from genome assembly GCA_904395885.1 of uncultured Lachnospiraceae bacterium. Classification (GTDB taxonomy): domain Bacteria; phylum Bacillota; class Clostridia; order Lachnospirales; family Lachnospiraceae; genus UMGS1370. Next base: position 28,818 of record CAJFOF010000009.1, on the reverse strand, counting down.
GTATTCCGGCGGAATATAGTCTGCCCGGATTCCGTGTTTTTCTAATTCTTTAGCCGTCCCGGGGCCAACTGCAGCCACTTTCATCCGGCCAAAGGCCCGCATGTCTTTTCCGCTTTCCATCACCATGTCAAAAAACAGCCTGACACCGTTGGCGCTGGTGAATGCCGCCCACGTGTAGGTGTCCAGCTCTTCCATACATTGTCTCACGGCAGGGGAACCAGGAAAGGCCTGCACGTCCATGGTGTACACCGGCTCTGCCTTCCCGCCCTTTTCCTGCAGGGCCGCACTGAGACGCCGGGTAAAGGAGGGTGTGCCAACCATACCAATCCTGACACCGTCCAGAGGTCTCTTCATCGTTCCCTCCATATGAAGGGCAGCGGCCTCACCTACCACGATAATAGCCGGAGAGCCGATTTTGGCCTCCTCACATTTTTCCTGGATGTCCTCCAGAGTTCCTCTGACTGTTCGCTGTTCCGGGAGCGTGCCGTTCTGGATCACCGCCGCAGGGGTGTGGCGGGACTTCCCATTTTGAATCAGGCAGTCGCAGATCTTCCCCAGATGATTTAAGCCCATCAGGAAAACAAGGGTTCCGGGAACATTCGCCAGCTTCTCCACGTCCACCGGAATCCCATTGTCTCTGGTGTGTCCGGTGACCACATGAAAGCTGCGGCTGATCCCTCTGTGGGTAATGGGGATGCCTGCCGATGCCAGAGCAGCCACCGGGGAGGTCACGCCTGGAATTACCTGGTAGGGGATCTCTGCCTCCTGAAGGGCCAGGATCTCCTCGCCGCCGCGGCCAAAGACGAAGGGATCTCCGCCTTTCAGCCGAACCACCTGGCGCCCCATCCTGGCCTCGTTGATCAATATCGCATTGATCTCTTCCTGTTTCTTAGAATGGTGGCCTGCACGCTTTCCTACATTGATCTTCCTGCAGTCCGGCTTTGTCTCCCTCAGCAGCTCCTCCGATGCCAGGGAATCATACACTACTGTGTCACAGGTTCGGAGAGCCGCCAGGCTCTTGACCGTAATCAGCCCCGGATCCCCCGGCCCCGCTCCGGCCAGCGTAACGCTTCCCACGCGCCCTGAGTATGGAGATTGATTTTTCAGGTCAGCCGCCAGCTTCTCTGCTCCGGCCTCCCATTCCTCTCCTGACCCTTTCCAGTGGGACCGGCGAGGCTGTTCGCCGCTCTCCTGGCTGCCGCCATAAAAGGCCCAGGCTTCCAGATTTTCCCCGTCAGGACGGCTGCAAACGCCAATGGGTTCATGGCAGCCAGCCTCCAGCAGAGCCAGAACACGCCTTTCTAAGCGGAAGGAGAGAAGGGCGCTTTCCTCCGAAATCTCTCTGGCAATGTTGTTGACAGGATTCCCCTTCCTGCCTTCCACTGCCAAAATCCCCTGACAGCCGGCGGGGATCATATCGGTCCAGTCCAAATAAGAAAGATTAAACTGCCCAAGCTCCGGCAGATCGCCCAGACGGTTCAGCCCCGCTGCCGCCAGGATAATGGCGTCGTACTCCCCGGATGCCAGCTTTTCCAGGCGGGTCAGGACATTTCCCCTCAAATTCCGGCATTCAACAGAAGCTCCGTTCCAGAGGTCTCCTGCCAGGTATTCGATCTGCATCTGGCGTCGCAGGCTGGAGGTACCCACGATTATGCCTTCCTGCTTCCTGATTTTTTCTTCCAGAGCAGAGTCCTTTCGGGTCACAATCACATCCCTTACGTCCTCCCTCTCCGGTACCCCCACGATCTCCAGCCCCTCGGCCAGCTTCATGGGAAGGTCTTTGGCGCTGTGGACAGCAAAATCAATGTCTCCCTTCTGCAGGGCTTCCTCAAACTCGGAAACAAAGACCCCTTTTCCGCCAAATTCCAGGAGAGGTTTATCCAGAATTTTATCCCCTACCGTCTGCTTCATCACCAGTTCCACTTTAAGGCCCGGAAACCTGGCTTTCATCAGATCAGCCACCAGCTCCGTCTGGGCAATGGCCAGGGCGCTCTTTCTGGTTCCGATCCGCACAGTGGTCCTGCTCCACTGTCCTTCCCGCTCCCCCAGGACCTGGCCGATCACCTGATCTACCAGATCCCGGTTCAGGCGGCATCCGTTCTCTTTTCCCGCCTCTGTCAGCTTTCTGAAGATAGCGGTCCTGTCCTCTATCTCAGGCACCTGCTCCTTGACATAATCCCTCCAGCTTCCCAGATCGTCCACCAGGCGGCCGTAGCCCTCAGGAATCAGTTCCCGCACCTGCCGCTTTAATTCCTGGGTTATGGTCGGACTGCCTCCCCCGGAAGAAATTCCTACCACCAGATTTCCCTCCCGAACGATGGACGGAAAAATAAAACTGCATTCTTCCTTCACATCCACTACATTGACCGGTATCTTATGATCCCGGCAGGCCTGAGAAATCTTATGGTTCAGCCCATCATCCTCTGTGGCTGCCACTACAAAATCCCTTCCGGCCAGATCCTCCATCTGAAAGGGCCTGGTCAGCAGATTCAGGCTGCCCTCAACCATCTGTACGGCGGATTTTTCTCCGTCTGCCAATTCTTCTTTTAAACGCCGGATTTCCGGGCTGATCTCTGGGGCAACCACCGTGATATGCGGCCCGTATCCCAGAAGGACCTCGACTTTTCTCCGTGCCACTGCCCCGCCTCCGACAATCAGGCAGTCCTGACCTTCAATATCCGTAAAAAATGGGAAATATGCCATTGCTCCTCCTATTCTTTTATCCAGTCTCCGACTTGATCAAATGTTTTGATAATCACTTTCAGTTCGTCACTGGTTACATGATCCCGAATGCGGTACAAAATGGTCTCCAGCGGAACCTGATGAAACACTTCTTTCCACTCACCCATTTTCTGAAAGCAGGGATGGAACATCAGCTCTTTTAAACATTCATCCAGTTCTTCTTCCATGATCTCTTTTGCCGCTCCCAGCTCTTTCCGTTTCATCTGGTTGTTCGCTTTCGACAACTGCTCAAAAAAGTCAATGTCGTACAGCTCTGCTCCCGGCAGATTTTTGATCTGGGGATCCATATCGATGGGAACCGCAACATCGATAAATAGCCGTTTCTTCGGGTGTTTCAAAGCCTGTTTCAATTTTGACTCTACAACTGTATAATGAGGGCCGGAAGTAGCGCTGACAATAATATCTGCCTCATCCATATACTGATACCGGTCGCTGTAATCTATGAGATGGACCCGGCTGCTCTTCCACGACAGCTCAAATTCCGCATTGTGGCTGCGTACAGTTCCATAGACTTCAATTCCAGGCTTGCTTAATATATTTTTGGCAATGATCCCGCCCATTTTTCCCGTAATGCCGATGATGATGACTTTCTTGGTCTGCTGCGGGCCATTATCTCCTTCAAAATGAAATACTTCGTTGGCTACCAGAGTTCCCACCGATACTGGTGTCCTTGACAGATTCGTGTCCGTCTTGATCTTTTTCGCGCAGGTGATCGCTTTCTGGAAGACCGTGTGGATCTCATAATCTCCCGCCTTTTCCTCCAGTGTCAACTGGTATGCATCCTTTACCTGCCCTAAGATTTCATCCTCGCCCAGTACCATGGAATCCAACCCGCAGCACACCTTAAAAATGTGGGCTGCAGCCTGGTCGCCGCTGTATATATTCAAATACTGCAGAAGGTCCTCCAGACAGACCTGTTTGAATTCTGCGATTGCATCCTGCAGGCAGGCGATCGCTTTTTTGCTTCCGGAAACGTAAAATTCACTCCTGTTGCAGGTGCACAGCACCACTGCCCCGCTGATTTCCGGGCAGTCTCCAAGTTTTTTCAAAAGCTCCGCCTTTTCTTCACGAGAAAAAGCAAAACGCTCCCGCACTGATACAGGGGCTTTTTTATGGCTGACGCTTATACAGTACATACTATTCTCCATTATCCCGATCAGACGGCTGGGATTCTTTCATCCCAAAGATACGCCGTCTGGCCGATTCCGTGTATTCCTTATTCCTTAATCTGCACGAAAACCAGGGGCCGTGGTACAACCCCTGGTTTTATTTTTACCCTTTTCTTCGTTTCCCGGTATCTGCTTCAGCAGGCTTGTCCTATTACTGTGGACCTGCCTTGTGGTGCTGAGAGATTGGCTTTACATGAATATTAGCTCTCTGCTCTGCCTCTGTCCAGTACAGCTCATCAGCCACCTTTGCCTCCGGATTCAGCTCAACGCCGTCCAGAATCATCTCTTTGAACTTCATATAGCCAGCACGGTCAATCAGATGGCCGCCATGAAGATATTCAGGCTTGTAATCCATAACCCAGGCAGAGAATTTCTGCCAGTTGGCAAACATGCCCAGAACAACATCCTCGGTTACCCAGTTGAGGAACAGTTTACCCATACGCGGATACTGCTTGCCGGTACGGCCTCCCAGGGTAACACGGTACAGATGGGTATTTCCTCTGGTCCAGCCGCCGGTGGGGCAGGCGATGACGCACTCGCCGCAGCCAACGCAGCAGCAGGTATCTTTGTCAATCTTTCCATGGTCATTCAGGGACAAAACTGCTGTTGCGTGATGCTCGCAGGCTCTTACGCAGGCGCCGCAGCCGATACAGCGGTTTGCGTCGTAAACCATTTTGAACACACCCATAACACCGAAATCATTGAAGTTGCCCTTTGCACAGTCATTGGGACATCCAGCAACAGAAACTTTGATATGGTAGTGGCTGGGGAAAATGAGCTTCTCGATCTTCTTTGCCAGCTCGTGGGTATTGGCGTTTGCCTTGATGCAGTGGGAGTTACCGATACATGCCATTACATTTCTGGCGCCGATGGTAGGATAACCCTTGTCATCTGCTTCCATATCGCAGTCACACATCTCTACGTCTACATCATGGATATACTCTTTAATCTTTGCATTGACAGCCGGAATATTCTCATACTTAATACCTGGTACGTTTAAAGTCTGGCGCATACCGATGTGGAAGGTGCCATTGCCGTAGTTCTGGCACAGTTCCTGAACGAGAGCCAGATGCTTTGCATCGATCAGAGCGCCCGGAACACGGAGCTGAAGCATGAATTCTCCGGGTACTTTAGACTGTCTGAAACAGTTAATTCGTGTCTTTTTTACGTCAATATCGTGATTCATTCTTTCCGCCCCTTTCTTTAATCTACCAGATATTTGGCTTTGGTGTAATTAAATACCGGTCCCTCTAAGCACACATAGGTCTCGTCAATACGGCAGTGGCCGCATTTGCCGATGGCACAGGACATCTTGCGCTCGTAGGATACCCAGATCTTCTCCTCCGGCACGCCGCACTTCATTGCCTCGATAGCGGTAAATTTCATCATTGGCGGCGGTCCAACGATTACAACTTCATAATTATCGCCAAAATCTTTGAAAGGAACTTTGGAGACAAACTGGGTTACAAAACCTACCTCCCAGTTGTCGATCTTGTCTCTGTCCAGAGTATAAATGCAGTTAAATTTATCTCTCCAGCTTTCCAACTCGTTGCGGAATACAATTCCTTCCTCATTCTTAAAGCCTGCAATCAGAGTCACGCTCTCAACGTATCCCGGATTCTCTGCGAACAGACGCAGCATGCTGCGAACAGGAGCCAGCCCTGTGCCGCCAACGATCAGAACCATGTTTTTGCCCTTAAACTGCTCTTCTACAGGCCAGCCCTTGCCGTAAGCCCCTCTCAGGAACAGGGTGTCGCCAGCCTCTTTCTTAAAGATTTCATCGGTTACTTTTCCAACAGAACGGATGGTAAAGTCCATCCAGCCATCGCCGAAGGCGCTGACGGAAATGGGGGCCTCTCCTACCTTCGGGATCGACAATTGCAGGAACTGTCCATGGGCAGGTTTAATGTCGCTCTCTACTTTAAAGGTATATTCATGCTTGCTCTCCTGCTTGACTTCCAGGATCTTGCAAGGAACTGGTCTTACCGGATTATTCATAGCCGTTCTTCCCTCCTCCTTATTTATTCTCTTCAGCCACGATCTCTGCAATGGCCTTATTCATCTTGTCAACAGTCGCCGTAATGGAAATAAATTCCGGACAGCGGGAAATGCAGCGCCCGCAGCCAACACACATGTGGTAGTCCTTAAAGCGCTCTTTGTAGTCGTGGAATTTGTGGAGCACTTTGTATCTCATACGGTCACCGGCAGTATTGCGGAAGCTGTGGCCGCCTGCCATGTCGGTGAATCCTTCGATCTGGCAGGAAGCGGTGGTTCTTCTTCTCTCGCCTACGCTGCCGTTCTCATTGTAAGCAATATCCGTGGTGGTAAAGCAGGTACAGGTGCTGCAGGCAACGGTACAGCTTCCGCAGGAAATACATCTCTTGTTGTATTCCTCCCACATCGGATGATTTTTTAACTTGGTAAGGACTTCCTTGTTGGGGATCTCCGGCATTGTCACTTTCGTCTTGTTTTCTGTCGGGAAAGAAGGAGTATAGTCGTCGGCGGTCTTTCCCTCAAAGTAAGGAGCAAAAGCCTCGTCTTTCACTTCTACCTTCAGGGCGCCGTCCTGACAGACAACAGCCAGGCTGTAGTTATCGGTCTTATTGGTTCCCATGCTTACGCAGAAGCAGGTATCATCGTCCAGATCGCACTGCATCATAACGATTTTCACCTTCTCATGCATTCTCTCATAATACATGTCATTGAATCCGCCGTTGCCCAGGTAGATTCTCTCCTGGCGCTGCTGAGCGGCAATATCACAGGGGCGCATAAAGATAATGATCTTTTTGCTGGTCACCTTGCTCTCCCGCCACTCATCCTCTGTGAAATAGAACAGGGGCTCTGTGATAGGAGACAGAACTTCCTTTGCCGGGAAATCCGACTTCTCGTCAAATACGATCTCCTCTACCGTCTTCACCTTGTCATAACGGATAATATCCGTATCGGAATAACGGCCCTTACCTGGGAATCTCTTTGGTGCCCAGATTTCATACTCGCTGTTTAATTTGGCAAAAATCTGGTTCGCTTCGTCAAAGCTTACTTTGTAGCCCATTCAGTTATCCTCCTTTACTCTCGTACATGCTACGCTTGTGCAATGCAGTCCTGAGAGAGCGGCCGCAGACAGATGCGGCTGCTCTCCGCCGTTTTTGATTATGCAGTGCTGATGTATCACTAAACTTTATTTTATCATACAATCCTCGACAATGTCTATCAAAAAATATTGATAACCTGATAACGGTTTCGTCTATACCAGGATAGAAACCCCTGTCTCGTACTTCTTATCATCGACCGTAACGGTGATCTCATATTCCCCCGGAATATTCTCGGTTCCAATAGGAAATTCCACTGCTCTCGGGTCGTGTTCCAGGAAGGTGCCTACGCACATCGCCAGAAACGGCCTCTTGGTTGTGGGAACGAAATAATGGCGGGTTGGCGTTCCGTTCTTTCCTTCCAGATTCAGCATACAGAGGGTACCCTTCTCAAAACTGCCTTTAAATACAATTCGATCAGCCTCTTTTGCGATCTTTGCCTGATACTCATCGGGAATCATTCCTGCCGGCTCTGCCGGGGCCTCGGTCAGAAATTCCTCTGTGGCTGTGATATGGCCTAATAGCTGTCCCTTTCCAAAGGTCAGTCTGTCATTCTCATCGTACAGCTTCAGTTTTTCCGCCCGGTAATAGTTGGCCGGAAGGTGCATCTCATACATCACCTTGTCATCCAGCAGCTCTACAGTGATGGAACTCAACTGAACTGTGCCGTTGTCGATCTCCTCCGTCATTCCTGCCCCCGGGAAATCCAGATACTCATCGCCTTTCTTGCCGATGCCGCCGGAATGTACCAGATAGTGGCCTCTCTCATAATATTCACAGTTGCAGATATAGCAGGAGAAGAATTCTGCTCCTCTCTCCTTGCCGTACTGCCATACCTGGCGGATAGTCATGTCGTCCGTATTGATACGGTAGATCACGCCTCTGGAGAAGTTGTCCCTGGCTGGAACGTATTTCTCCTTCACCTTGCTCCTGTAATGGCCGTTGTCAAAGCACATGATATCACCGTTGGGCAGAACCATGCAGGCGTGCTGTTCATACTGCCAGTCGAAAGGTTCTCCCACCGGCTTGAAGAAATACTTCTGCATGTCTTCCGGCCACCCCTCCGGGTCGCCGATGATCCAGTTGAGCTTTCCTGTCTCAAAATCACGGTTGATGATAATATCCTGGTGACGGCCTGAAAACGTCAAAGAATTGGTCTTCTTGTCATACCAGACCGCATTGTTGTGAAACCAGTCGTGGGCGTCCTGGCTTCCGGACCCGCCTGTAGGATAAACCGGAAGGACATCCTGGTGATCCCAGGTCTTTAAGATCTCTCCCGTTTCCCGGTCTACCATAACGCAGTAGTCCTCCACTGTGCCTCTCTCCAAAATCTGGCTCAGGATCAGCAGATCACCGTTTTCCATCTCCCATTCATCATGGTGGTATCCTCCGGGCACCCGGAATTCTTTGTAAATCTTTCCGATCATTCCCATCTCATAGATTCCCGTGGTGTGGTACGGCGGAGCGACCAGGCGGTCGGTTCCCACAAAGAGCCGTCCGTTCCTGGCCCTTTTCAGGTCGAAAGCCAGGTTCAGAGTATTGTACCAGCGGGCGTCCCCCGCGTAGTCGTAGGCGGCCGTCAGCGCCGGTGAGGTGGGACTTACAAACATGACATTGTCTTCAAAATACTCCGGTGTGGTCTGGATGCTGGTTGGCTTGTGCAGTTTTTCCGGCCGGGCCTCAGTCTGGATTTTCAGCTCCTTCTTCTCACCGGTACTCAACTCGATTACAACAGTGTTTTCATATTCAGGGTAGAGTCCGTAAACCGGCAGCACCATATGAATCCTGTCGCTGGCCGGGCGGTAAGTATAGTCTCCCGCCTTCTCTTTTCCCTTCACCGTCACCTTTGCAAAAGCAGGCTTTTCCGCTTCAAACATAACAAGGGCCGTCAGTGGAGCGATCAGATACGGATTCAGTTTTACATAGGGATTTTCAATGGTGTAACTTCCCGCTGCATATTCTGCCAGAAATGCCTGTTCCGCAGCGTACTGGCGGTCAATAATATGTTCGATCTCTTTAAATAAAACTCCCATGGAAATCTCTCCTTTTATCGCATTCAAGGGCCGGGTACCGAAAAGGCCCCGGCCGCCAGAACTTATCAGCAGGTGATCTTCACACCAGTCTCGTACTTCTTATCGTCAACGATGACTCTCACATCGTAGGTTCCCTTTAAACCGGTCTTATTTACGCTGGTTCTGGTGTTGCGCTCATCAGAATCCAGGAAGGTTCCGCAGCACATCGCCAGATATGCCACTGCCGTGGTGGAAATAAAGTATCTATGCACCTCTTCTCCCTGCTCCAGAAGCATCATGACCAACTGGCCCTTCTCAAATCTGGAGAAGAAGGTAAAGCGGTCAACCTCTTCTACAATTCTAGCGTTGCAGCTTTCCGGAAGCATCTCCCCGGAATTTTCCATTGGGATATCGGTGTCAAATTCTTTGGTATGGCCCATTGCACCTAAAAGCTGGCCTTTTCCCAGTTCCAGATTGATTCCGTCAGAGTACAATTTCAGCTTCTCTGCACGGTAGTAGTTGCCCGGAACATGCAGCTCCAGCATCTTCTTATTGTCGCATATCTCTACGGTAATGCTGTGAAGCTCGCCGCCCATATCCTTTGCGAATGCGCCCAGAGCCTCTGACGGGTTGCCGTCCTGATCGTAAGCGATGCCGCCGGAATGTACCATATAGTGGCCTTCATTGTAGTACTCCACATTGCAGATATAGGGTGAGAAGAATTCTGCACCTCTGTCTTTGCCGTATTCCCATACCTGCTCAATGGTCATGTCTTCTGTGTTGATGCGATAGCGAACGCCTCTGGAATAATTGTCCTTTGCAGCCAGTTCCTTATCGGGACGGTCCACAGCCTTGCAGCCATAGTGGTGGTTGTCAAAGCACATTACATCACCGTTGGGGGTGATAACATTGGCGTGCTGCTCGTACTGCCAGCCAAAGTTGTTGCCAACCGGCTTGAAGAAATACTTGTCTACCATATCCTGAGGCCAGCCGGCCGGATCGCCGATGATCCAGTTGAGCTCGCCGGTCTCAAAGTCGATGTTTACCATGGCATCAATGTGGCGTCCGGAGAAGGTCAGAGAGTTGGTGTTCTTGTCGTACCACACTGCATTGTTGTGGAACCAGTCATGGTCGGACCAGCTTCCGGATTTGCTGACTGTATTGGGGTTCAGGAACTTCTTGTAATCCCAGGTCTTTAAGATCTCGCCGGTATTTCTGTCCAGCAGAACGCACATATCCTCGCAGGTATCGCTCTCCAGATCCTCAGTCAGGCACAGGATGTTGCCGTCCTCCATCTCGAACTCGTCGTGGTGGTAGCCGCCGGGCACTCTGAATTCCTTATAGATCTTTCCACAGGGGCTGATCTCATACAGACCGGACATGTAGTAGGGCATCTGGATCAAACGGCTGGAACCCATAATCAGATTGCCGTTCTTTAAACGCTTAACGTCGAATACGCAGGGAACATTCATATGCCATCTTGCATCGCCTGCATAGTCAAAAGCGGAGGACAGGTCCTCTCCTGCCGGGGATACCAGAATCACATTATCCTGCAGGTATTCCGGAGTGGTGTCCATGTAGTAAATCGGGCTTTTTCCGCCGTAAACATCCGGCACATCGATGGTAATGACGTTGGATTCTCCTCTGTATGCGCGGATCTCCACCTTGTTGGAGTAATTGGAATACAGGCCCAGTACAGGGAGTACATGCTTCTTTGCCTTGGGGAAGGTGTGGCTCATGTTAGCTTCCTTTGTCTTGCCAAATACCGTGATGGTAACCGGCGTTTCCTTCTCCGTCTCAAAGCAGACCACTGCGGTCAGCGGGCTGATAAAATAGAGATTATACTTGACCAGAGGATTCTGGATCGTATAGTTTCCAGCCTCAAACTCTTTCAGCATTGCTTCCTCGGCTGCCGCCTGACGGTCAATCAGATGCTCTTCGTAAATGTAATTTACACCCATTTTCGTTCCCTCCATCTCATATTTGCTTTTTATAGTGGCAATTTATCCTACATATTTTCTTTTACCATATTTACAATAACCGGCTTCTGCTGAAGACCCTGCAGGCGTTTTACCTCTGCGCCGTCTTTTAACAGAACCAGGGTGGGATATCCGGTCACGCCGTACTCTGCAGTCAGGTCTTTGTTCTGGTCGAAGTCTACTTTAAGGATCGTCAGATCATCGCCGAATTCCTTTTCCACATCCTTCAATACAAATCCCAGCATTTTACAGGGGCCGCAGGTGGTGGAAAAGAAATCCGCCAGCACCAGGCCCTTTCCGGCCAGCTCCTTAAATTCTTCGCTATTAACTTCTTTCAGCATTGTCGTTTCCTCCTTGTTATGTGATTAATCCAAATGTTTTACGTAATGGGATGCTTCCTGTGCTGCGATCGCACCGTCTGCACAGGCTGTAATAACCTGGCGCAGGTTCTTTGTGATGCAGTCCCCGGCCCCGAAGATCCCAGGGATCTTGGTGGCCATTCTGTCATTCACCTCTACATACCCAAACTGGTTGAGAACGCCAAGTTCTTTAAAGCATTCCGTAGTAGGGGTAAGGCCGATGTATTCAAATACGCCGTCACATTTTACCGTATTCTCCTCTCCGGTCTGGGTAGACTTAAAATGGACTCCCTCAAGTTTCGTATCGCCCACAAAATCCAGAATATCCTGATAGGGATAGATGGTGACATTGGGCATTGCTCTCAGCTTATCGCATGCCATGGGATCCGCTGTCAGATCAAACATTGTCACAATGGTCAGGGACTTTACGATGCCAGCCAGGAAGATAGACTCCTCCACTGCGGAATTGCCGCCGCCGATGACAACCACGTCTCTGTCTCTGTACTGGGCGCCATCGCAGATGGCACACCAGCTTATTCCGTTTCCGCGGAATTTATCCTCGCCTGGGATCTCCAGACAGCGAGGGCGGGTTCCAGTGGCGATAATCACAGATTTTCCGGTGAACTCCTTGTCGTCCTCCTCGCAGCAGACCACTTTCTCAGCACCGTTGTCCCTCACTTCTTTAACAGTTGCATAATCAAAGGTGATCGTGTCAAACTGCTGGGTATGTTCGTACATCTGATAGGCCAACTCTGCGCCATTGATAGTTCCTACGCCGGTATAGTTCTGAATCTCATTGGTATTGATAATCTGGCCGCCCGGAGCCAGCTTATCCAACATTAAAACCTTCATGTCAGCCCTTGCCGCGTAAATTGCAGCCGTCATCCCGGCCGGGCCGGCGCCGATAATGATCACATCATACTGTGCCATTTTTATCAATCTCCTTTCAAGTTTATATAGCTTATGTTTACATCATAATATTACAAAGCGGAATGCCTACAATCAAATAGAGCACAAATTCAATCAGTACTACCGGCATGGTATACTGATATACATACTTAGTCGGAACCCATTCTTTGTTGCTGTGCAGAAGAGCCGCAAACGGGGAGGCGGCCGGTGTAATTGATGCAGACAGCAGAACAAACTGAATCAGCAGCGTAACAATAGGAGCTGCCGCAGCCCCAGTCTGAGTACAATAGGTAACGATAATAGGCTGGAGAATCATACCGATTACCAAGCTGTTACAAACATTCGTCAAAATACCGGCCAGCAAAAGCAGCAGAACGATAAATACGACTGATGACATTCCCTCAAATAGCGGTGACAAAATCAAGCTCAGGAAAGCTGATACGCCTGTGGAATCGCTGGTCAGCACATTGCCCAAAAGGATAGCCGCTACAATGATGAAGTATGCGCCCCAGCTCATATTGGTGGACATTACCTTGGGAATATCCAGAACTGGTTCGCCTTTTAACCTAAGAGCTGCCAAAACTGCTACTACAAACAGTGCAAGGCCGTAACCGCAAGTTGACAGAAATCCTAGTCCGGGAAGATTGGGAAACAGGGATGGAATCATCAATCCCAGAATCAGAACTACAAAACCAACACAGTATATCTTCTGGCTCAAATTCATAGGCGGAAGAGGATTCCGGTTCATATTCTCGATATTATAGCCTTTTAGCTTTTCAGCATCCGGACGGACAACAAACTTAAAGAACAGAATAATAGCAAGCAGGGAGATCATTCCCATGATAATGGCAATCGCCATATAAGCCCCGTTGTTCACTACCACCGGTCCTCCCGGCATATTAGCCGTGATAGACGTAAAGTTGCTCAGAAGCGCAAGACCGTTCTGGGCAAAGGGCGCCATAGGGAATCCGAGGAGGGAAGCAATCACAACCAAGGTAATGGCAACTCTTGGGAACGCATCCCCTTTCTTATAGCCAACCTCATCAAAAATTCCATACAGAACCGGCCACATAACAAAAATTGGGGTAAATGCATTGATAAAGCCTGCAATGAAATAACAGCCCACACCAATTACACCCATCAGGAGCCATGGCTTGCCGTTGGTAAATTTCCTTGTCAGAAAAAAACGGCCTATGTAAGCGGTGATCTTGTAATACGCAAGGCCACCGGACATAATCATCATATAAAATACCTGGGCAACAACCGGCGAGCCAAACGCGGAGGAAAGGATCGCTGACATGTTGCTGTAGGATGAGAATCCCAGCATCGCAATAGACAGTAAACTTCCCCAGAGCGGATCAACAAAAGTCCACAGATACAGCGTTCCAAGGAATATCCCCAGAACCTCCATTCCTACATCTGTGACTTCCGGAAGGCTGATCGGCAGGAAACGGAAAAAGATCATAATAATCACGCCGATCAGCGAATGAATCAATGTAGTTCTCTCTTGTTTGTTGACTGCATTAGCCATTCTCATATACCCCTTTTCTCTTATTTAGGTTATGCCTGGCCAGACGGCCGAACCATACCCTTTTGTTAATTTTATAACTTTGTTTAATTGTACCATAAAAATACAGTGTAAAATATAACCTGTGTTATATTTGTGGATTTTTTGTTCAAAATATGATACAATGTCAGGAGAATATTACAAAGGAGTTCGTTATGGACGTTGGTTTTTGGGAATTGCTGAAAAAACACGGGACACGCATAGAAACCGCAAAAGGCTACTATTTGAAAATGAACGCAAAAAATGATCCGGACGCCTGCATTTATCTGCTGGACGAAGGGATCTGTGCATTGAACAGTCTGACCCGGAAGGGTGACGAAAATATCTATCTTTATTTCCACGCCAAGCGGCTTATTGGCTTTAATCAGCTTCTTATCAGCCAGCCTCTCGAATCGGTTATGATGCCATCCGCACATATTACGATCGTGACCAAGACCCCTTGCGTCCTGTATCAGATCAATTTCGATACCTTTTCTTACCTGATCCAGAACAACCGGGAACTAAATCTCTTTTTTATTCAAACACTTGCAGACAATTATTCGGAAGCTCTCAATCACTTCCACTATATTCACGAGGAGAATCTGGTAACAGCCCTGTGTCAGCTTCTCCTGTCGGTCTGCAGGAGGGAACCCGGCCAAAAGCCTTCCGTTCCGAAGTTTTATACCTATGAAGAGCTGGCCCGGTACCTGGGCTGCCATCCCGTTACCATCTCCCGGATCATGGCAAAGTTAAAACAACTGGGGTATCTGCAGAAATCCGGCCGTGAACTGATCATCTCACGGGAGGAGGATCTGGTGCGGCTGATGGATTCCGATGCTGAGTTTAAATACTAAGGAATGCAGACACTGAAAAAGGAGAAGCAGCAAAGTGAGATCCCTTAGCGGAGCCAGGAATTCTACTTTGCAGCTTCTCCTGATTTAATTTAAAAATTTTTGGTTTTAAAGCACTTTTCCTAAAAATGATTTTAACCGTTCATTCTTCGGGTTTCCGAACAGTTCTTCCGGGCTGCCCTCTTCTACAAATTTCCCTTCATCCATGAACATAACCCGGTTGGCCACCTCTCTGGCAAACCCCATCTCATGAGTCACCACTACCATAGTCATTTTATCCTGGGCCAGTTCTCTCATAACGTTCAAAACTTCTCCTACCATCTCAGGATCAAGGGCCGATGTGGGTTCATCAAACAACATAACATCCGGTTTCATCATCAGTGCACGGACAATGGCAATCCTCTGTTTCTGTCCTCCTGAGAGCTGAGAGGGGTAGGCCTCTGCCCTGTCTGCCAGGCCGACTCTCTCAAGCAGCCTGATGGCCTCTTTCTCCGCATCTGCCTGGGAAATTCCCTGAAGTTTCACGGGAGCCAGCGTCATATTCTTTAAAATCGTCATATGAGGGAACAGATTAAACTGCTGGAACACCATGCCCATTTTCTGGCGGTGTTTGTCAATATCGGTTTTGGGATCTACAATATCCACACCCTCGAAAAAAATATTGCCGGACGTAGGTTCTTCCAGCCGGTTTAAGCATCTCAAAAACGTACTCTTTCCCGAACCGGAGGGTCCAATAACACAGACCACATCTCCCTTGTTAATGTCAACCGTAATATCTTTCAGAACTTCCAGAGAGCCAAAACTTTTTCCAAGATTTCTCACCTGTATCAAAGCGTCATTCTGATTACCGTTCACTCCTTCTCAGCCTCCTCTCCAGAATACCGATGAGCCGGCTGAGAATCAGTACGATTACCAGATAAATCAAAGCTACGGCAAGCAGCGGCATAAATGCAGAATATGTGCGGCTTCTGATGATATCGCCGCCTTTCGTCAGATCCTGAATTGCAATATAACCGGAAACAGAAGTCTCCTTTAATAGAGAGATAAACTCATTGCACAGGGTAGGTAAGACATTTTTGAATGCCTGAGGCAGAATGATGTAGCGCATCGTCTGGAGATAATTGAAACCCAGACTGCGTCCCGCCTCCATCTGTCCACTGTCCACAGACTGGATACCGCTGCGGAAAATTTCTGCCACGTATGCTCCAGAGTTAATACCAAAGGCCAGAATCGCCACTGGTACCTTATCGATCCTGGAACTTCCAAATATAACAAAGTACATGATCAAGAGCTGTACCACAACGGGCGTTCCACGGATCACTGTCAGATAAAGGCCGCATATTAAGTTTAATATCTTCAGCTTATGGGTCTTCTCGTAAGTCGTCCGTATAATCCCCACTACCAGTCCGATCACAATTCCAAGGAATACCGCAAACAGGGTAATCTGTAACGTTACGCCCAGTCCATCCACTATGTAATGCCACCGGTCATCTTCAATAAAATTCAGGTAGAAGGAAGCGCGGAAACTGTCCCAGGCTCCCATCAGCGTAAGGTAGAAATTCTCCAACATGGTATCCATCCTTTATTGCCGGCCTGATTACTCAGCCGGAATGTATTTGTTCACGATTTCATCAATGGTTCCGTCTTCTTTCAGCTCTACTAGAGCGGCATTGATCTTGTCCAGCAGCTCTGTGTTGCCCTTCTTTACAGCGATTGCATACTCCTCCTGGCTGAGAGCTTCATCCAGAATTACCAGCCCCTCACTCTGAGATACGAACGCTTTAGCCGGCGCTCCGTCAATCACTACTGCATCAATCTTATCCTGAAGCAGAGCCTGGACGGCCTCAAAGCCCTTGTTATAGCGTTCTACATTCTCATCGCCTACCAGATCCGTTGAAAGCAGATCGCCGGTAGTACCAAGCTGAACGCCCACTTTCTTTCCAACCAGTCCGTCAGAACCGGTAATATCGCTTCCTTCCTTAACAATAATCACCTGAGAAGCTTCTGCATAGGTATCGGTAAAGTCAACGGACTGAAGTCTCTCCTCTGTTACCGTCATACCGGCCGCGCCGAAATCAGCTTTTCCAGAAGTAACTGCAGGAATAATAGAATCAAAAGCCATATCTTCGATTTCTACATTCATGCCCAGCTTCTCGCCAATTGCCTGAGCGATCTCCACATCAATTCCTACGATTGAATCTCCGTCATGGTACTCCCAGGGTTCAAACTCTGCGTTAGTAGCCATCACCAGAGTACCGCCGGCTGCTTCCGTCTCTGCTGCCGCTTCTGTTGTCTCCTCAGCCTCAGTCTCTTCTCCTGCAGTTGTCTCCTCCCCTGAAGTCTCTGCTGCAGTCGTCTCTGCCTCCGTTGCTGCTGCGGTCGTCTCGCTGCCGGAACCAGAGCAGGCTGCCAGGGATGCCGCCATGCAGGCTGCCAGTGCTAATGCCAATGCTTTTTTCTTCATAATCGTATCCTCCTCATGATTGCAGCTCCCAATTGAGCCGTTTTCTTTCCATCCTCAGAGGCTATGCATCCAATTGCATAACTATTCATTCGGATGTCGCTATCCATTATAAAGCATTTTTTATTTTAATCAAGTGGCATTTTGAACAATAAACGCTAAATTTGCGTTTTTTTACATTTAGCACAGAAAATCGGAAGGAAACTGCTGCCAACTGCATCGGCGCGACACTTTCCTTCCGATTTCTTACACCCCTGATTGCTGATTATTGGTTTCTCTTGATCTTCTTTGAGGAAGTCTTCTGGAATTCCGTATTTCTCACCTTCAGGCTGTGGATCTTTTTGTACGGAGGCTGCCCTTCGTTTACCCGGTTCACCAGGGCCTGGAGATGCTCTTCCATATTCCGGATCTTCTTTTTCTTTGCGTATTCCTCATCCGGGAAAATCTCAGCCTCTATGACAGAACCGCTCTCCCTCACCAGCGCCTCCTTCACAAGAGGATCTTTATATAGAAGATTTTCCAGTTCTTCCGGAGAGACATTTTCCCCGTTCTCCAGAATGATCAGATTTTTCTTTCTCCCTGTAATGTAAATATAATTGTCCTCATCTACATAGCCCAGGTCACCAGTCCGAAGCCAGCCATCCGTCAACGTGGCAGCCGTTTCCTCCGGCATTTTGTAATATCCCAGCATCACACTGGACCCCCGCACCCAAAGCTCTTCATCCACCACTTTTGCCTGACAGTTGGGCAAAAGCTTTCCTACTGATCCGATCTTATTGGCCCATTCCAGATTCGTACTGATAACAGGCGAACATTCTGTCATTCCGTACCCCTGGAGTACAGTAATCCCATATTCTGCAAACTGCCTGATCAGTTCCGGGTCCAGATAAGCGCCTCCGCTGCATATGGTCTTCAGGCGGCCTCCGAAAGCTTCCTTTGCCACAAGATGTTTCGGCAGAAGACTGGGAAGATCCTTCAGTTTTGCGTAGATGGACTTGATCACCAGCGGAACCAGCAGAACGATCTCCGGTTTAAACAGCTTCATATTTCTGGAGACATGCATAATGGAATCATTGATACAGATCGTAATCCCGATATAAAGTCCCTTCAGGATATCCATGGTAAAACAGTATGCGTGGTGGATTGGCAGGAGCGTCATAGATACGGTTCCTGCCGGGATCTTCATATCCAGACACACTGCATTGTCTGTCAGATTCCTGTGGCTTAACATAACGCCTTTGCTGATTCCGGTTGTTCCTGAAGTAAAGAGAATGGCACACATTTTGTCCGGATCCAGTTCCATATCAAAGCTGCCTTCATGGTCTGATAGAAATTTCTGAAAAGACAGCACCGGAACCGGGGATTCTTCCCCAGCCGGCCGGTCATGGTCTGCCTGCATGGAAATCATGCAGGATAATCCGGGACATTTCTTTGCCGCCGCTTCCGCCGCATCCTTTCTCAGCTCATCATAGACCAGAGCACTGACATCCGCCCGGTTGATCAGCTCACACAGGTCCCCTGCCGGAAGCCCCGCATCCAGAGGGACAATAACGCCGCCGCTGTTGGCTGTGCCAAAATAAGCCGTAACCCAAAAATAGCTGGTTGCACCGATAACGGCAATATGCTTGCCCAAAAGTCCCAGACTCTCCAGGCCTCTGGAAAACGCCTCGCAGTCTGCCTTCAACTGGCGGTAAGATTTGGATCTGATTTCCTTCCTCACTTTATAGCGAAAGGCATCCTGATCTCCATAACACTCTGCACCGTGGTTGATGATATCTTTCATCGTATTGACTGCCATTGCTTCTCCCATCCTTTTTACTCTTCATTCTGAAGTTTCTCTATATACTCTATCGCTTCTCCAACGGTCCGGATTTCCACTACTTCCCGCTCCTCCACTTCAATATCATAGATCTCCTCCAGTTCTCCTACCATGCTCATAAAATCATAAGAATTAAATCCCAGATCTTCAACAAACCTGGCGTCCTCTGTAATCGCTTCCGGGTCAACGTCTACATACTGGCAAATGATTTCTTTTAATTGTTCTAACATAATTTTCTCCCTCTCCTGCACTTAAACTGCCGCAATAATTTCTCCCACTGTATTTTCCGGGTTTGCAATCCCTTCAAATAAAATCTTACACAGATAGTAATAAATGTACTCCAGTTTTTCATGGCTCACTACGCCGGTCTGATATTCAAAACAGAATTCCAGGCCATTATCGTCACTCCTGTGAGAGACCGTAAGGTACAGATTATGAGCAGCCGCACCGTTATTGCATCGCTCAGAGCGATATTGGATGTCTCCCAGTTTTTCCAGCCCTTTCTCCTTCAGCGTCAGGGGCTGATAAGTCAAACTCAGCGGCTCGTAAGTCTGGCCCGGTTTCAAATGGAAATATTCGCTGCGGAAGCGATAGTATTCCACCGGATCGTAATTGGCGTGACGGAAGAGTTGATTCTGCCCGTCCCGAACTTTATAAAGGCCCTCTAAAAAAGTATCGCTCTCCGGCACAATCGTCCGGAAGGGGAAACAGTGAATCCGGGTACCCCCGCTGCGTTTTTCCAGCAAAGTGGCTCTCCGGGCGACCGTTGTCACCAGCGAAACGTCTGCCTGGTGATTTTCTTTTTGAAGATAGGTTCGCAGTCCCATAAGAAGAAGGCAGGTCATAGAAATCTGGTGATCTTCACAGAACTGCATCAGTCTGGCCGAGGGCTCGCTTTCCAGGTGGAAGGTAGACAGATTAGAATCCACATTATCGGAAACGATCGTCACTGCACGGAGATTGGGATCATTTTCTTTTTCTCTCTCCTGCTGCAGCCGTTCCGGCCCATTTATATCGGTAAAAATCGGCTCTGATGAAGAGATTAGCTGTTCAAAAAATTTTGTATCTCTGTCCTTGGCCGGTGTTCCCGCTTCGTAGTCCAGATCTTTCTGGAGCTGCTTAATATAAGAAGCCATCTCCTTGGGATAGGAAAGGCCTGCGTCTGTATATTTCTTGTAGGAATAAATTTCAATAATATCCTTAAAGAAAGGGATCAGCGCCTGGGCGTCCATGGTCATGTGATCTACCACAATGTAAAGGCCCTGGAATCCATCTGGAAGCTTTATCATTACAACCCGATTCTGGGGGCTGTCATACTTTTCAAAAGGAATTTCTGTCCACAAATCCATCTGGTGTTTTGCGTCTTCTGGTTTCCAGCCAGTAAAGTCAAAAAATTCAATATCCCTCTCTTCTTTTTTTACCACATACTGATAAGTCGTCCCATCCTTATCTTTTGCAAAACGCAATCGCATAGAGTCGCAGCGGGCGTAAGCCTCGTACACAGATTCTTTCAAAAGGCCAAAATCCAGTTCCACCTGAATGGCCAGATAAGAACCGATATTTAGAACCTGTTTCTTTGGACAATACTGCTGGTAGTAAAAATGCAGCTTTTGGGCCGCTGTCAGCGGATAAACTTTGTAACCTTTTCTGGTTTTCATTCGCCTTCCTCCTAAGACTCAAAAATTTTCCTTACTGCCTCTTCGTACGCTGTCCTGTTTTTGTAGTAACTTTCTGCATGAGCCGCCCCTGATACAATCAATTTCTCTTTGGGCGCCTTGCAGTGGTCATAGATCTTATCGCACATCCAGCAGGGAACGAACGTATCTTTGTCCCCATGGATGAACAGAATCGGAACCTTCGCCTTCTCCACTTCCCGGGAGGCGTCGCCTTCCCTAAGTCCATAGCCTGCCTTCTTTTTGGAAATAACATCGGCTATCTGCATCAGCGGATAAGGCGGGACATGGTACCAGCTTTTCAACACATGAGAAAATACGTCCCAGGCGGAGGTAAAGGCGCAGTCAGAGACAATGCCTTTTACGTTGGGCGGCAGTTTCTGGCCGCTGGCCATCACCACTGTGGCTGCTCCCATGGAAACGCCGTGCAGATAGATGTCCACATCCTCCCCAAATCGTTCATTTACATAAGAAAGCCACGATAGAACATCATACCGGTCCAGAGTCCCAAAACCAATATACTCTCCTTCGCTCTGTCCATGGCTCCTCTCATCTGCCAAAAGCATAGCGCAGCCCAGGTCGTGGATATAAAATTTGGAAAGAGCTGTATAATCGCTCATTCCATCGCTGCTGTACCCGTGAAAGGCCAGCACCAGCTTTTTCGGTTTCTCCGGCTGCCAGTCTTCTTTCTCTTCTTCTGGCCAGGAACACCCCGGAAAATAGGTTCCATGGAGTCTCAGCCCGTCTCTAGACTTTGTCCACACATCTTCCCGGTATTTCCCGGACTGCCATTCTTTGCAGCTTTTAATATAAGGCATGTGCTCATTCCAGTCCGTCCCGGCCATATCGATCGTGCGCTCTGTCTGTGCGCCGCTGCGGGTCAGAGTCCTGCGAAACAGATAATTGGCTCCGGCATACTCTGCCGCCAGAAATCCGCCTGCCGCTGCCCCCGCCGTCTTAAATGCCTTCCACGCTGTTTTTCTGTTCATGCAAAAAACCTCCTAGTATTGCCGGCTGTCTCACACCTGCCGGCAGAACCTGTCAGCCGCCAATAACTTCTTTTATTTTCAGCGCCTTTTCAATGCTCCCGTCTACCTTCAGCTTCCCCACAGTGAAGGCAAACACAGGATCCAGCTTTCCATCTGCAATTTTCATCAAGGTCTCTGCTGTGCAGGTAAAAAGGACGTCTCTGTCATGGTATTCATAAGGCTCCACGTAAAGCTGTCCATCCTTAATCTCCGCATAAAAAGCCCCTGCCCCTTCTCCGGTGATGTTGAACTGAAAAGCCACATGCTCCTTCACCCCACTGACATCTGCCCCGGAAAATTTCGTTTTGATTGTGTCAAAAATCTCCTGATAGGTCATATAGTATAACCTCCTTTATGCCCGGCATCCCAGCCGTCTTCATTTTTCGACCAGCGGTCGATTCTCTTGAATTTAACCTACCATGTTTTTTTTCTTCCGTCAATAGGATTTCCGGCGGGTCTGGCATTTTTTCTCCGATTCTGCTATACTGACATCATACATCGCCCTGCTGTAGCTGTTGATCCAGCCGGCTGTGCAGGGTTTCACCCAGAGGGCCCCAGAGAGAGGAGAGAAAATGAAAGGAAATAAGCGAGACTTGATTTTAGACGCCATGCAGGTGCTGATGAACGACCGTGACATACAGTTAATCACGGTAGATGAGATTGCCCGGGAAGCCGGCATCGGAAAAGGCAGCATCTACTACTATTTTTCTTCCAAAAGCGAAATTCTTACCGCACTGGTAGAGCGTTCTTATGCTGCAGCCATTGAAGAAGGGCGGCAGCTGGCCCAGGACTCACAGATGGATGTTTTTACCCGGCTGGAAATTCTTTTTAAGGCCTGTCTGGACGCTTCCAAAGAGCTCAAGAGAAAGGAGAGCCAGAGCAGCCTTCTGCAGCTCCAGCAGAGTGCTCTGATCCACCAGGAATTTTTAAGCTTCCTTCTCCGCTCCCTGCAGCCGATTTTAAGCGATGTACTGGCTCAGGGGCATGCATCCGGCCAGCTCATCTGCCCGGATCCTCAATCCACTGCCCGAATTGTATTAAGTGTGCTGGGGATTTCTCTGGACAATTATCTGGCCCCCTCTTCCCCGGAAGAAATTCAGAAACTTCTGGAGACATTTGCCTGGATTCAGGAAAGAAGCATGGGCATACCGGCCGGAAAGCTGGATTTTTTGAAAGAGAAACCTGATCATTAAGGAGGTTTGCCCTATATGATTTCGTTGATAGAAGGATTTTTATATGCGACTTCCTGGACATTCCAAAAACCGGAATCCTACTCCGCCCCACTTTTGCTTTTTACCGCCTTCGGGATTGTCTGCGCGGTCTTTTTGGCACGGACTGCAGGGGTCCGTTACCGTTCTTCCGGCCATCAAAAAAGAGCCTGCTGCCGATTCCGCTCTCTTTTATTTTTCTGCGGTCTGGTCTTAGCCGGATGTGAACTTTACAAACAGGCCTTTCTCTATGTGGTGGTCTTTGATCACTCATACAACTGGTGGTACTTTCCGTTTCAGCTCTGCAGCATCCCCATGTATCTCTGCCTCCTTCTCCCCCTGCTGCCCGACGGTGCCATACGCAGGGCTGTCCTGACCTTTCTTCAGGACTTTGGGATTCTCGGCGGTATTATGGCTCTCCTGGTTCCCGATGGTTTTTTGTGGGAATACATCACCCTTACCATCCATGGGTTTTTGTGGCACTTTCTTTTGATTTTTATCGGTTTTTACATTGCTTTTTCCCGGCAGTCAGACAACACAAAGGCAGGGTATCTGTCTTCCCTGCCTCTCTACGGCATCTGCTGCCTGATTGCCACTGTAATTAACCTGTCCGTACAGTATTTTCTGTGGCCGTACAGCTATGCCAATATGTTCTATATCAATCCGTGCTTCCCGTCAGAACAAGTAGTTTTCCGCTCCATCGCCCTGACCTTCGGCACACCTGTCGGGCTTATCTCCTATCTGGCCGCCTCCTGTATCGGCGCCTTTATCGTTCATTTGTTCTGCGGCAAAATTGCTCCTTCCTCATCTACCGTAATTCCAGAGGAGATTGATTCCAGATAGTCAAAGAACTCCTGCTTTTCTGTTTCTGCCGTCAGCTCTCTGGTATATCCTGCGCTGGAAGTCCCTGGAACGGCCGAAAGCCGGGTCTCTTTTCCATCCCACTCCACTTTCAGGAGCATCGTCTTCGGAATGGAACTCCCAAACACCAGATTTCCCAGACTGTACACAATAGGCTTGCCCTGATAGTACTCGATTCCCTGAAGGACATGAGGGTGACTCCCTACAACCAGATCCGCCCCTGCATCTATGTACTGCCTTCCCAGCGACTGCTGATATTCTTTCGGATATTCTTCCCGTTCAATCCCCCAGTGGACATAGACAACCACATAATCGCAGACCTCTTTCGCCTTCCCGATCTGCTCCAGCAAAACGGCTGGGTCATAAGTAGAAAGCATTCCCGGCTGGTACCGGGTAGCAGCCCATTCCGGCACCGGGATCACTCTTGTTGCACCTAAAAATCCTATCGTCCGGCCCTTGATCTCTATCGTCTCCCAGTCTTTGGCCGTCTCCAGATCGGCCCCGGCCCCTACGTGGAGAATCCCAGCCCCGTCCAGCACAGAACAGGTGTCCAAAAGAGCATCTGTCCCATAATCAAGGGCATGATTATTGGCCAACGTCACAATATCAATCCTCATCTCCTGGAAGATCGATACTTTCTCCGGCGGCAGACGAAAGGTATACTGTTTATCCTCCGCCTGCACGCCCCTGTTGCTGAAAGGAAATTCCTGATTTACCATAAAAACATCTGCCTGGCTGATCTCGCTCCGGAATCCTTCTCCTAAAACCCCCTGGATTCCACCGCCTCTCTCGTATGCCCCCAGCACATGATCCGAAAGCAGCACATCCCCGCCAAAAAGCAGGCTTATCGTTTCCTCCTCCGGCTGTTCCAGGCTTCCGGCCGCCTCCGTCTCTGACCGGATGGTAATTTCTTCGGTCTGAGATGCCGTCTGAGTCTCCCCGGCATCAGCCACGGCCTGCACAGTTTCACTGTCCCGCGCTCCTCCATCTTTCCAGGTCATTCCAAGAATTGCCAAAGCCCCGACAAAGATCACCATCAAAAGGCCCAGAAATATCACTACAGGAAGCTGGCTGGAGCTTAGGCTTCCCTTTCTGCCCTTTCCCATTTTTCTCCCCTTTCAGTCAGCACTTACTTGCAGAATTTATAATGCCATTACTATGCCGCCATCGCTGGCGTAAACTGTCGCCACGCCTGCCGTCTCCGTGATGACAATCCGCTTAAAGGCAGCTCTTTTCTCCATCTCTTCCTTCACAAAAGCCGCTCTTCCCGGATTATTGCAATGCGCGATCACCAGCGTCTTCTCTTCTGTATTTTTCCCTTCCTGTGCAGCAATATCGCACATCCGGGCCAATGCCTTGTTGATTCCTCTGGCCTGATCCAATTTAATAATCGTTCCCTTGTCTGCCCCCATTACTGGTTTAATATTCAGAGCAGTGGCAAAAAATGCCTGAAGGCCCGAAAGCCGTCCATTTTTTCGCAAAACATCCAGGGTTTCCAGTACAAAATATGTGTTCATCTCCCGCCGGAAAACCATCGCCTTTTCCAGGATCTCATCAAAAGACAGGCCTGCTTCACACAGTTCCTGAATATACAGCGCCTGATTCAGTTCCCCGGCCGAGGCTGAATCGGAACCGATGACAGCGATATTCTTATCATGTCCGTGTTCTTCAAAGTACAGATCCATACCCAGCCGTGCCGCATTGTAGGTACCGCTCAGATGTTCCGAGAGAGTAATGACAAAAATGTTCTCTACATCACATTCATAAGCTTTTTTAAAACTTTCCGGGGAGGGGCAGGCCGTCTTCGGGCATTCCGGACATGCAGCCACCAACTCCAGAAATTTTTTCTGGTCAAAGGTCTCATCATCTGTCACGGAAACGTTTCCCACCTGAAGCGTTAAAGGAATCATCTGAAAATGCGGATCTCTCTTTAAATCCTCGGTCAAATCCAAACAACTGTCACCAATAATTTTATAGCTCATAACAGGCCTCCAAACGGTTTTTATCTCTTTTGTTCTATCAAGTAGTAATCATTACTACATATTATAACATAACTTTTTAATTTTTCAATATAAAAACAACCGGATATAGCCAGGAAGTTTCTCAAAAAGCACAGCAGGCTTCCCAGGATCCCGGTGACCAAACGCAAAAGGCCCGGAAACAGCGCGAATTCTGCCGTTTCCAGACCTTCTGCATGTTATGTCAGATTCAGTTTTTTTCCAGTCCGGAAGTCAATACATTCTCCCGGGTCATAATAGATTTGATCCTCGGCTGTCAGAACAGCCTTCCCTTCTGTTATGTCTACAATATTCACCGCACAATTGGGCGGAACATGTCCATGCCAGAAATCGTCTTTCTTCTCATAGACGCTGTTTAACAGTGCCCGGCAGGCGCAGCCGTGAGTGGCGATCAGGATCGTCTTATCCTGCCACTGTGGATTTGCAGTCACTTCATCGAAGAATGCTTTTGTCCGGGCACAGACCTGAGTGATCGTCTCTCCGCCTTCAGGAGGCAGAAATTGGAAAGGATTCTGATAGAAATCATTTAGTCTGTCCTGAGGGATCTGGCAGTTTCCCGGCCTGCATCCCAGCCCTTCCCAGGAACCGAGATTGATCTCCGCAATCCGCCAGTCTTCCAGAACCGGCACATCCCGTCCGGCCAGAATGATCTCCGCCGTCTGTTTTGCTCTCTCAAGGGGGCTGGTGATAGCCAGATCAAAAGAGACATCTTTCAGTCCCTCTGCCGTAACCTGAGCCAGGCGGATTCCCTTTTCATTGAGAGGAATATCCGTACTGCCCTGCATTCTGCCAGATACATTCCATTCCGTCTCTCCGTGACGGATAATATAGAGCCGCATCGTCTTCTCCTTCGCTTTATTCTGCCAGCATTCCCATCATTTCGTTGCTTCTGGCAATAAATTTCGTCATTCGCTCGGGCGTAAGAGAACCGTGGCTTAATGCTGCCAGATCATAAAGCTGCTGGCAGATCATAGCGGTATGCTCTCCGTCCTTATGGTTTAAAACGTACTGAACCAGATTGTTGTTGGCGTTGAGTACCAGAGTCTCCTGGTTTGCCCCAAACATGTCATTGTCCAGTCCCATACTGTACATTCTCATCATTTCCTGCATTCTCCTGGAATCCTCAGAAACGGTGATCATGGATGCAATATTGGCATTTTTCAGTTTTTCAACTTTGATGGTTAATTTATCGTTCTCCAGAGCTTTGCGGAAAATCTCAGTCAGGGAATCGGCGTCAGCCTTTGCCGCCTCCTCGTCTTCCTTGCTGGTTTCTTCCTTAAAGGTATCCGTCAGGTCTGCATCGATCCGGAGGAACTTGACGCCTTCATTTTTCTGCTCCATATGAGTGATGAAAGGTGCGTCGATATTGTGCTTTAAGATCACAGCGTCCAGTCCGGCTTCTTTGAACATGTTAATGTACTGACTCTGCTCTTTCTCATCCGTCACATAGAAGACGGTGTTCTCATGCTTCTCTTTATTCTCCTCCAGGCATTCCGGAAGAGTCAGGTATTTGCCGTCCAGATTCTTAAAGATGATATAATCCTTCATCTTCTCTGCAAACTTCTCATCTTTAATGCAGCCGAATTTGATAAAGGGGTTAATGTCGTCCCAATATTTCTCATAACTTTCCCTGTCCGTCTTGCACATGCCGGACAGCTTATCTGCCACCTTCTTGGTAATATAATCGGAAATCTTCTTTACAAATCCGTCGTTCTGCAGAGCGCTTCTGGACACGTTCAGCGGCAGATCCGGGCAGTCGATAACGCCCTTTAACAGCATCAGAAATTCTGGGATTACCTCTTTAATATTATCTGCGATAAAGACCTGATTGTTGTACAGCTTGATAGTTCCCTCTAAGCTGTCGTACTCCATATTGATCTTGGGGAAGTACAGAATTCCCTTTAAGTTAAATGGATAATCCATGTTCAGGTGGATCCAGAAAAGCGGTTCCTTAAAGTCAAGGAACACCTTCCGGTAAAATTCTTTGTATTCTTCCTCCGTACATTCATTGGGATGCTTGTTCCAGAGAGGATTAGTATCGTTTAAAGCAACTGGGCGCTTTAGGATCTTGTACTTCTCCGTTGCCGGGGAAACTTCTACGGTCTCTTTCTCACCGTTCTCGTTCTCTTTTTCCTCTGTCTTGGCTTCCTCCACAATTGTCTCAACAATGGTGTCCTTATCCGTCAGTTCATCTTTCTCGATCGTCTCATACTGAGGTCCTTTTGACGCGTCTTCCAGGTAAATCGGAATCGGCATAAAGGCACAGTATTTTTCAATGACTTCCCTCGCCCTGTATTCATTGGCAAATTCCGTGCTGTCCTCGTTCAGGTAAAGTGTGATGGTGGTGCCGTTCAGCTCTCTCTCCCCATCCGTCATCTCAAATTCCGTGCCGCCTTCGGACTCCCAATGGACTGCCTTGGAACCTTCTTTATAGGATTTCGTATCGATGGTCACCTTATCGGCCACCATAAATGCGGAATAAAATCCTAGGCCGAAATGCCCGATAATCTGATCCTCATTTGCTTTGTCCTTATATTTTTCAAGGAAATCCTGGGCTCCGGAAAATGCGATCTGGTTAATGTACTCGTCTACCTCTTCCTCCGTCATGCCCAGGCCATTATCGGATACTGTGATGGTCTTCTCATTGGGATTTACGGACACCTCGATCTTATACACTAGATCCTCAGGCTTCTCATATTCTCCCATCAGTTCCAGTTTCTTTAATTTCGTAATAGCGTCACAGCCATTGGAAATCAGCTCACGGTAGAAAATATCGTGATCAGAATACAGCCATTTTTTTATGATCGGAAATATGTTTTCACTGTTGATAGACAAACTTCCTGTCTTTGCCATTTTGATATCACTCCTTCAAAATAATCTCTTTTGAACCCTTATCCGTTATTGTAATACCTTGATTTCCAAATGTCAATAAAAAATCAGCACTCAAATATATCGAGTGCTAATAATTTATTCTTTTTTTATTTTTTTCGGATTCTTTAACACCAACCATTCGGCAAAAATACGACATTCCAATTCCTGAACATTCTCCTTCTACCTATTTTATTTTGTCAACCCACAAAGAACAAGTCCTCTC
>CAJFOF010000008.1 GCA_904395885.1 uncultured Lachnospiraceae bacterium | reverse complement strand
GGCTCCGCCCTGTTTAAGTTCAGGATGTCTGGCGGGAAAGTTTCAGTTTGGGCATGGGCTGCATGGATGCGGAGGTGTACTGGTTTCGGTGTCTGTAAAAGATAATGGCGCAGACAACAGCCGCAAACAGGGATCCCATGGGGGACGCCAGCCCCATAGGAGCCAGGGTGTCCGGAAACAGGACTGTGGCCAGGTAGGCTCCGGGAACCCTGAGCAGGAAAACCGAGATCACATTGGGGACAAAGGAATAATAGGATTTTCCGTAGGCACAGAAATAGCCGTTAAAGCAAAAATGGATCCCGGAAAAGATGCAGTCCAGAACATAGGTTTTTATGTACTGGGACCCCATGAAAACGACCTCTGTTTCCCCTTTGGCAAACAGGCCCAGTATGGGTTCTGCCCAGAACTGGCAGGCGGCAGTCACGAGGATGCCGAAGGTGACGCACACGCCCAGGCCGTAGTACAGTATGGTCTTGCTGCTTTCATGCTTCCCTGCTCCGGCATTCTGGGATGCAATGGCAGATACGGAAGACATCATGGCGGAAGGCACCAGGAAGATAAAGCTGATGACCTTTTCCACGATCCCCACGCTGGCGGATGCGATAACGCCCCGCTGGTTTGCGATGGCGGTGATCAGAAGGAAGGCTATCTGGATCAGCCCGTCCTGGAGAGAGATGGGGATCCCGACCTTGAGGATGCTGAGAAGCGTGTCTTTATCCGGGACAAAATCTCTTCTGGAGAAGGAAATCCCCCAGTCCCTCCGGCAGAGGGCGAGGAGGGATAAGACAACGCTGACAATCTGGGAGATCACAGTGGCTAGTGCAGCGCCGGCGGCGCCAATGCCGAAGGGACCGATCAGTATGATGTCCAGGACAATATTGATAATGCCGGCGACTGTGATATAGTACATCGGGCTTTTGGAGTCCCCAAGGCCCCGGAAAATACTGCTGGTCACATTGTAGGCTACGATAAAAGGCGTCCCCAGGAAACAGATCAGCAGATAGTCCTTTGCCTGGCGAATCGATTCCTCCGGCGTGGACAGCAGGGCGATGATGCCGTCCAGGGAGACAAGGAGGATAGCGGTGGCAAAAACGGAAAACGCGGTAAAAAGAATGACCGTGTTGCTGATGCCTTTTCGGATCAGCTTTTCGTCGCCTGAGCCAATGGCCCTGCCGATCAGGACAGTGGTTCCCATAGAAAGGCCGACAATGACGAATGTTAGCATGTGGGTAACCTGGCTTCCGATAGAGACGGCCGATATAGCGGCAGCCCCGTTAAACTGTCCGGTGATGAACAGGTCGGCCAGACCATAGAAAGACTGAAGAAAACAGGAAATTAAGTATGGAATAGAAAAAATCAATAAGTTTTGGAATAAGTTTCCTTTGGTCAGATCTCTTTGCATGACGGCACCTCTCTCTGTAATGATTTCGGTATCATGTTACCAGAGAGAGGAAAATTCCACAAACGAATAATATTGGTTAGATCAGCACTTTTTTTCATGGATAAAATCCAGAAGGCCCTGAAGGCCGGAGGTGACAAACTCAGGAAAATACAGAAGCTGTGCGGTTTCAGAGAAAACCTCTGAGGTTGGAAAGAATACTAATTTTTCATAGTCAGCCTCGTAGAGGGAAGGCAGAAAGGCAAAGCCTCTGGAGAGATTCAGCATCAGAAGCTGCTGGGAGATGGCCTTTACAACGATGACGCCGGAAAAAGAGGTGCCGTATAGTTCCTGAAGGTGCCGGCGGCAAAATTCCTGGTAATTTGCCTCGGAGGCTTTTGTAATGATCGGCTGATGGGAGATCACTTCTCTGACGGAGCCGTACCGGTCGAGAAGCTCCCGGGAACAGACCAGGGATTCTTCAAAGGTGACGAGATCTACCCGAACCATTTCTTCCAGAGCATAGTGCTCAAAGGTCAGAACATTGGGGCAGATCAGGGCATCCAGCTTGTGTTGCCGGAGATCGCTCAAAAGCCTGTCCTCATCAGAGAAGGAAAAGTACAGGGAAATATCCGGGTAGGCCTGCTCGAAGGCCCGGAGAGCAGGAAAATCTTCATAGTCAGTGGTGATCATGCCCAGCCTCAGTTCCAGCTCTTCCATCCTGCAGAGCTCCCTGCACAGATCCTGGTATTTTTCCGTCAGCTTCAGCATTTCTTCGTAAAAGATCTGCCCCTGCTTTGTCAGGGACACAGTATTGCCGGTGCGGAGAAACAGCTTGAAGCCCAGCTCCTGCTCCAGGACAGCAATATATTTGCTCATGGTCGTCTGGGCGATGTGGCACACCTCGGAAGCTTTTGTGAAATTTTTCAGCTCCGCAGCGCGGAAAAAGTAGTGGATTTTATTGATGTCCATGGCGCCTCCAGTGAATATGGCATTTGCTTGATTGGCCGATTTATGCCAATGCTACCATTATAAAGTGGAACGATGCGAAAAGCAATTAAAAACAGTAAAAACAGCTACAGGCGGAAGAACCTGAAACAATGGGAAAGTCCGGGAGTATAGACTGAATCCCGGACTTTTCCGCTCAACGAAGAGAGTTATTTATAAGTTTCATATGCCTTTTCCATCAAGTCAATCCGCAAATATTCTTCTGGATATGCTTTGACTTCGGTGACACTTCCGTCAAGCAGGAACTGATCAAGCTGAGCGTTATACATCTGCAGCATTTCGCCATTTTCGCAGGCCTGAATGATTTCTTCCACTGTGTAATTGACGGCATTGTCCCGCTCGGTTTCCATTTGCTCCGGATCGACTTCCAGCCACTCGGCGCAATATAAAATAGTGTTGTCCAGTTGTTCTGAGCGGTAATCGATGCAACGGTACAGGGCTCGAATAAATCGCAGGACGATATCTTCGTTTTCGGCGATATATTCTGGCGTTGCGATAAAGGAACCCAGGGTAGGAGCAATATCACGGAAATCAGCCACACGGCACAGTTCTTTGACGCCATCCCCCAGTTTTTCGTGGAGTGTCCGGGCAAATTTGCCAGAAGTGGCGATAACATCGGCATGACCAGCGACAAAAGCGGCGACGGCATTTGTCATATCCATGTAACTGATGCTGAGAGATTCTTTGTCGATATCGTTGGCCTGGCACGCCAGATTTAGGACCACTTCACCGGAAGTACCGGCCTGTGTAACGATCTCTTTTCCAACAATATCTGAAATGGAGTTAATTCCTGAATCTGTTCTTACTAAAATAGCATCAGAATTTCCTACGTGGGAAAAGGCAACTACCTGAACGGATCCTGCGGCGCAGCTCGTATGACCGCCGGGACCTGTGAAACCAATGTCCAGGTCTCCGCTGATCAGACCGGCTGCCACAGTAGGGCCGGAGAAAATTTTAAGCCACTCAATTTCCAGCCCCTCTTCTGCAAAATAATGTTCATGGGCATCTATGGCCGGAGCGTAAGCTCCCCATAGGCTTTCGGGAATTGCAGCGCGAAGTTTAACAGTCTCCAGAGGCTTTTCTTCTTGCGAAGCAGTAGACTCAGCGGCAGTGGTATCAGGTTCAGCGTCGGAAGATGACGCAGCTTCAGTGGCAGTGGAAGCAGCTGGAGCCTGAGTGGCCGGCAAAGAATCAGTCTGCTGGCCGCATCCAAGCAAAAGCAGCGCACAGATTCCTGTCAGTGCGAAAAGATTGATATGTTTCATAAAACCCCTCCTCTTTTATAATTTATTTCTATTTTCTTTGTTCAAGGTATTCGAGATACACTTCCTCCCAGATCTGATTTTTCAACTCGGTAAAACGAGCATCCACTTTTGTTTTCTGAGTCCTGGGATAAGGAACGTCGATATCGACAATTCTTTTAATCCGACCAGGGCGCGCGCTCATAATTACAACTCGCTGAGACAGCAGAACGGCTTCTTCTACATCGTGTGTGATAAATAGACAGGTTTTTTGCTCCTTTTCCCATATATCCAAGAGTTCGGATTGAAGTTGGGCGCGAGTTTGGGCGTCCAGAGCCCCAAAAGGTTCATCCATAAGAAGAAGTGAAGGATTCATTGCGTAGGCACGGGCAACTGCTACACGCTGTTTCATTCCACCAGATAATTCTTTAGGGTAGGAAAAACGAAAATCGGTCAGGCCCATCATGTCTAGATAGTGGTCAGTGACCTCAGCAGCCTTTTCGCGGGAAAGTTTTCGGCAGTGGAGTCCCATTTGGATGTTTTTTTCTACTGTCAGCCAGGGAAAGAGAGCATATTGCTGGAAAACAACCCCCCTGTCCGGCCCAGGACCAGAGATGGGAGCCCCATCGACCAACACTTCTCCGGATGTTGGTATGTCTAGACCAGCTAAAATGTTAAGGAGAGTAGATTTCCCACAGCCGGAAGGCCCTACAATGGACGTAAAAGTATTCTCTCTAATTTCCAGATTAACGCCATTTAGGGCGGTGACTTTTCCTCTCTGGCTGTCGTAGATCTTTACGAGATCTTTTACAGATACTTTTATACTTGGATTGTTTCCTGCCATACGGTCAACTTCCTTTCTATAAAGGCAATTAAGCGGTCCAGTCCAAACCCGATGCTTCCTATGATCACGATCCCCAACATTACTACATCCATTTGGATATACGAACTGGCAGACTGAATCATCATTCCTAATCCTTTTTGGGCTCCGGTTAATTCGGCTGCAATCAATGTAGTAAGAGCGACAGACATGCCAAGGCGGGCACCTACAAAAATAAATGGAACGGAAGCAGGCATCACAACCTTAACGAAGATCTCGGCGTTGTTAAGACCTAAAACCTTAGCCGCTTTTATTAGAGTAACATCAACATTTAAAACACCTTGATAGATATTGATAACAATTGTGAGAAAACAGGCGATAAAAATGACAGTAATTTTGGCGGCTTCCCCTAACCCCAATGCGACCACAATAAGCGGAATATAAGCGATAGGAGGGATACTTTTAATAAATTTTGTCCAAGGTTCTACAATCAGTCTGAACGGCTTGTACCATCCCATCAAAAACGATACGGGGAGTGCTGCAAGAAAAGCAAGAGTCCACCCGGTTAAAGAGCGGCTCAAACTGATCAAAGTATGCTCGATGATCCGGTGCTTATCAGTCAGATCGGAGATCAGCGCTTTTATTACTGCGACAGGACCGGCAAATACATCAGAGGCTACAATACTGGCAAAGATCCAGACCCCCAGGAATATGATCAGGGAAAGAGCGCTGTAGATTTTTGATTCATATTTTTTTAAGTTCTTCATAAGCTATTCCTCATTTGATAGTTTGCTAAAAGTTTCAAAAACCAGATAAGTATCGAGGACAGAGCGCGGAACGTGAAAAGCGCATCGGTGCTTCATCCCTTTTATATTGGACAGTGGGGTGCCGCATTGCGACAGGGTTGCAGTCCAGTCACCATTTACGCGATCATAAAAATACTTTTGACAGTAATTGTGATGGAGAATAAATTTTTTGAAATCATCGGATTCTTTTGTAGTTACAGCAATCAGTGCCAGCAGATAGAGAGCCTCAGCATTGACCCAGTCAACTTTATCATTCCAGTTGAGCTGACGGTTCCTGATATCAGCCTGTACAAAAGCGGCTTTTCCGGTGCAGTCCAGCAAATGAAAAAATCCTCCGTACTTTCTATCAATAGCCATGTCAAATGTCCGATCCGTAATTTCAAGGATCCGCCGGATTCGTCTTTCGTCATTTTCTGCCAAACAGACTCGCAGGCAGAACCACATGGATTCAAAAATGTGACCAGGATTGATCAAATGGCCAGAATCCCCATGGACTATAGAAGCGTCAAGATTCCGGTATTCGAAGAGATAAGAATCTCTCCCGGTACCGCAGAAAAAATAGAGAATTTTATCGATACACTCCATTAAAAAATGATGAACGGTTTCCCGTCCCAGAACTTGTTCAACGCTTTCCAAAGCATTGACCATCAGCATATAGTGGGAGTGGCGCTCCAACCCGGGCTGCCATATATGTGGCATGATATTTTGATAGTCAGGGTTCAGCAGATGAGTTTTAACAGTCTGGTAAGTAGCTTGAATGAGAGGAATATCCTGTTGATCTCCGCTCACGATAACATATCGGGAGAGAGCCTCCATAGCAAACATATCTCCTAGGAGAGAAATTGGTCCTTCCAGAACAATAAGGCCATCATTGGAAACGCGGTAATTCCATAGGCCGTTTCCGGCATAAAAGTGATTTACCAGAAAATCCCTTCCAGAAGAAATCAGTTCCATCCAGCGGGCATCCTGCTCTGCATACTGATAGATTAGAGAGAACATAATTAGATTTCGGGACTGAGCCCACACATTTTTTGTGTCGCCTGATATAGCCCAATTTTCATCGAAATTTGTTTCATATCCTCCATAGGTTTCGTCAAGTGATAATTCTTTCCAATGCGGCAAAATCTCTTGAAGAAGATGGTGGCGATAAAATGCGGCCAGCTCATTAGAAATAGAATCAGAGAGAACCTCGTTTTCGCTGTAGTATCGCTTCATAACAGCCTCCTTCCTAAAAGGTCCAAAAGAGATTTATCGTCTCCAATACGAAAAATCTTACATTAGTGTCAGGGCTATGGGAGCTAGCGGGTTTTATAATAGTTGAAGTGGAAAAACAATACCATTTTCCATCTGAAATAATGATAGCATGATAAAAAAGCAAAAACAATTAACAAAAATAACCATATTTATCTGATATTTTAAACGATTTATCTAAAAATAGAATCATATATGAAACAATAAAAGATATAGAATTTTTAGATTACAATGCAAATATTTTTCCATAATTGAGAAATATAATACAAAAAGAGGGAACTATTTCATATATGAAACAAAATTATGGATTATACCTTGTATATTTTTGATTTTTTGTGAAATATCAGAATAGAAGACAGATAATTTGTGTGATAGAATGAATTTAATTACAAATATGAAAGGCTCCAAAAACAATCATATTTGTAACAGAAAGGGAGAAAGCGGATTGAAATATTTGAGAGGAGAGATTAATGAAAATGAATCCTGAAGATAAACTGTTGAAATTGGGAATACTCCTTCCTCAGCCGCCGCAGCCTAAAGGAAGCTATACAAGTTGTACTCGAGCAGGAAATCTTGTATATGTATCAGGACAGGGACCCGCAATAGAAGGAATACCAAAATATGTAGGAAAAGTAGGGCAAGATCTGACTCAGGAGGAGGGGTATGAAAGCGCCAGAATATGTGGGATCAATTTGCTGGCTCAGTTGAAAAGTTATTTAGGAACTTTGGATAAAATAATAAAAATTGTAAATCTTCGTGGATATGTAAACAGCGCAGTGGATTTCTATGGCCAGTCTGCAGTAATAGACGGTGCTTCAGATTTGATGAAGAGTATTTTTGGCGAAGAAACAGGAATTCACAGCAGATGTGCGATAGGAGTTAGTAATTTGCCAGGAAACATTTCTACAGAAATAGAGATGATTGTCGAGGTGGCTGATTAATGTGGCTAAAATCCCGTTAAGACTGCTTGGAAAGGGGAACGACTGATATGGAAAACGGGGAAAAGGGATACACCTATACAAAGGCAATAGATGTCTTAGAAGCGCTGGCATCTAGCGAATCTTATATCGGTGTGAGAGAAATCAATAGAAAAACAGGACTGTCCGTCAGTAGCATCTATCGAATCCTCTTGGAACTGCAGGACAGAGGCTATGTCCTGAAAAATCCTGACAGCAAAAAATATAGGCTGGGAAATAAGACTCTGCCGTTAGCTAAAAGTGCAACAGGTCGTCCGGGAAACATGATGTACCTTGTTCATGTCTATATGTCGGAACTAAATTTGAATACAAAAGAGACAATCCATCTAGCATACCTGAGTGATGAATATTTTGGAATGTATATTTCTAAGATTGATACGCCTCATGCGATCGGTTTGCTTTCAAAAGTGGGAAGAACGTTTCCTCTTTATTGTACAGGCGCAGGGAAAGCACTTCTGGCTTACAGCCCAGAATATTTTGTGAAAAATTATCTTGAGAAGGCCAAAATGGAGAAATTAACTCCCAAAACTTTATATACACCGGAACTACTAGAAAAGAATCTGATAGAAATCCGGAGAAGGGGATTTGCAGTGGACGATGAGGAACACCACTTAAATACTGTATGCGTAGCAGCCCCTATTTTTGACAGTAATGGAAATGTGATAGCCTCCATGAGTATTGCAGCCCCCAAATACCGTATGCCGCTGGAACATTTGGTACAATTTGCCGGGATTTTAGTTGAAAGAACGCAGGCTTTATCGCAGAGCGGCCTGTCGGCAGAAATGATGGAAGGACTGTTGAGAAGTAAAATAATAGAATAAGAAACCTTCAATACGATATTGGAAGGAGAAGAGATATGGTAGATAAAAAACTGCGGGGAATGATCCCTGCTGTAGTGACGCCCCTGACAAAAGCCGGAAAGCTGGATAAGTCGGCCCTGAGGTGGATCATTGACAGCATTATGGAAAACGGCGGTAATGGAGTCATGGTTTTGGGGACGACGGGAGAGGGGCCGCTTCATACAAGAGAAGTAGCAGTAGATATGATAGAGACTTCTGTAGAACTTGTAGGACATAGGGGAGTTGTGATTGCCGGTACGACGGCAGTGACAATGGAACAGTCAATGTATTATGCGGATTCTGCCAGCAGCGCAGGCGCTGCAGCAGTTCTCACAATACCTCCCTTCTATTTTAATTTGGAGGATGAAGAGGTGGTACGCTATTATACAAGGTATGCAGATCGGTGTCGGATTCCGGTAATGATTTACCATATGCCATCGGTAAGCCGCCGCATGATAGGTCTTGCCGCAGTGAAAGAATTAAGCCGTCACGGCAATATAAGAGGAATTAAAGATTCCAGCGGAAATTTCCTGTTTTTTCAGGAACTGGCTGGAGAATTTGAGAACAATCCAGATTTTTCCGTATTTATGGGAAAAGCACTGCTGATTTACAGCGCGCTGGCGGTGGGGGCAGATGGCACCATGACGCCTACTGGCAATTTGATGCCGAAACTGGAACAGGAAATTTACAGACTGTTTCAATCAGGAGACTTAGAAAAGGCGCGGAAAGTACAGGGAAAGCTATTTCGGATATTTCAGGAAATGAATGCAAATGGAAGAGACTTGGGTACTACGATCAATGGAATACTGAGCCTAAGGGGCATTACTGCCAACTGTGCCCCGGATTATATTGAACCGCTGACAATGGCAGAGGCGGAGCGGCTAAATGAAAAAATATATGCCATACTAGGGGAACAGTCTGTCTCGGATGATCGAAATGAAAAGGAGATGATATGGAATGAACGGCTTGCATCATATAGGGCTGGTCGTATCGGACATTGAAAAGAGTATTTCATTCTATACGAATAATTTGGGATTTTCTCTGCAAGAACGCTGGATTAATCCGCGGAATGGAGCCCAAATCGCTTTGTTGAATGGCTTTGGCTGTACATATGAATTGATTGAATATGTCCGGGATGATTATGAAGGTGAAAGGCCTTATAACCACATAGCGGTGTTGGTAGATCATGTAGAGAAGATTATGGAGGAATTTCAGAGAAAGTCTATCTGGCTGGATGGCGATGCCCCCAGAATTATCATGCAGGGGAGAGGAAAGATTATTTTTTGCTGCGGCCCGGACGGAGAACTGATAGAACTGCATCAACGGCTGGATTGAGAAGAGGAGCGGTGATATATGGATAAGAAAAAAGTGAAAAGGACATTCATTTTAGCGGGACGCCTTATTGATGGGATTTCCGATAAAGTAGAGGAGAACCAGGCGATCGCGATTGAAGACGGGCGAGTGTCTGAAATTTCAAGAATAACATCAGCGTTGTGGGAACTAGAAAAAACTTCTCATGGAGAGATTCAGATTGTAGATGCGAGAGATAAAACTGTGCTTCCAGGATTGATCAATGGACACTGTCATCTGTGCTTCAGCGCCTCCAGTCATCCAACAGAAGATGTGTTTAAAGATGATGAGACAATATTGGCATTTCGGAGCCAGCAGCATTGCGCGGAGGCATTGGCAGTGGGGGTTACTACAGTACGCGACTGCGGATCATACGGGCAGATTGTGCTAAAATTGCGGGAGGCAGTGGGGAAAGGAACCGTTAGGGGGAGTAGGGTTGTCTCCTGTGGACGTCCGGTCACTTCTACTGGAGGCCACTGCTGGTTTCTGCAGGGGGAAGCTGACGGAGCAGATAGCATGAGGCACATGGCCAGAGAAATTTTGAAAGAGGGAGCCGATTTCATCAAAGTGATGGTGTCTGGAGGAAACATGACACCGGGAAGCGAACCAAATATCCGTCAATTTTGCAAAGAGGAATTAAACATAGCGGCTGAAGAGGCCCACATGCACGGGAAATTTCTTTCTGTACACGTTCATTCAACCGA
Source organism: uncultured Lachnospiraceae bacterium (assembly GCA_904395885.1). GTDB lineage: Bacteria > Bacillota > Clostridia > Lachnospirales > Lachnospiraceae > UMGS1370. The sequence goes on along the minus strand of CAJFOF010000008.1, from coordinate 114,430 downwards.
AAGCATAAAGGCTGCTTTTGAAGCGGGTGCGGATATATTTGATCACTGCAGCTGGAAGCGGGGAGATGGGACTGATTACAACGCAGCATTGGCAGATAAGATGATAGAGAAGGGGATTTTCTTATGTCCGGCTCTGGGCGCTCCTTACCGTATGGATCCGGCTCAGTGGTTTCAGGACAGGCCAGAAAAAGTTGAATTTTGGAAAAAATTCAGAGAAGAGAGATTCTTTTTGACGCGGAAAATGATTCGGTCAGGGATGCAGGTGATAGGAGGGGACGACGCTGGCTGCAGAATGACAAAATTCTATGATTATTGGAAAGGCCTGAAATTAATGGTGGAAACCCTGGATATGAGTCCTATGGAAGTGATTAGAAGTACGACTTCCGTCACAGCAAAAGCGATGGGGATGGAAAAGCGGATTGGCTCAGTCCTGCCTGGGATGGAAGCAGATCTTTTAGCGGTAGATGGAAAGCCAGATGAAGATCTGAGTTGTCTGGCAGTGCCTGATATGGTCTATCAGAGGGGAAAGCTGGTTGCCCGGGAGGGATGTCTGATACCGAATGCGGAAGAGGGGGAATAAAAGCAGTGGTTTTAAATACAGGTCAGAACCTATTGGACAGAAAACAGTTTGAACTTGATTTTCCGGCAATTAATCAGGTGGTCTATCTTAATTCGGCGGGGCAGGGGCCAAAACCTCGAGACACGATAGAGAAAGTGGCAGAGTATTATAAGAAAACTCTTTTGATGGGAGCCTGTGTCAGGCCGCTTTTAGAAGAAATCAGCATTGAAGTAGAAAAAACAAGATTAAAGGCAGCTGACTTTTTTGGGGCGGATGTAAAAGAGATTGCTTTCATCCGATGTGTGGCAGAGGGGGTCAACACTCTGTTAGACGGACTGGAATTACAGACCGGAGATGAGATTGTCACCAGTTATGAAGAAAATCCGGCGGTTCTGATACCGCTGCATACATTTGCGGCGGAGAAGGGGCTACTGATTAAAAAAATTTTGTGTCCAAACGATAAGAACAAGATCATTGAGAACTTAGAGAGAGCGATAACGGAAAGAACGCGCCTGGTTATCGTGAGTCACGTGTCTCACACCAGAGGGCTGAAGATGCCTGTCAAGGAAATGGCAGATGTCTGCCACAGTAGAAAGATCTGGCTGGCATTAGATGGAGCACAGGCAGCCGGACAGGTATCGGTGAAGATGTCGGAGCTGGGGTGTGACTGTTATCTGGCTGCAGGTTACAAATGGCTTTTAGGACTGCATGGAACAACTGTGGCTGTAATGAGGCGCCCGCTCTTGGAAAGTATGAAAATAAGGTATAACGGGGTGGGAAGTCAGAGTAAGTTTGACTTTTGCACAGACGAGATTAGATGGAAGGAGGACGCCTCCAGAATCGAGTATGGTTCCAGACAATGGCCATTGTATATTGGGCTTGGAGAAAGCCTGAATTACCTAAAAAAAATTGGAATTAACAATATAGAAGAGCATGTAAAAGAACTGCGAAAACAGTTAAAACAGGATATGCGAGATTTGGGATTTGTCTGTGAATCGCCGGAGGAAGACCAGCTTTCCAGTGGCATTGTAACCTTTTCAAAAAATGGGGTAGATGTGGAAAGATTGACGAGATGGCTGTTTGACAACCGAAGAATACTAGTGCAATATCGGAATTTTGCCTCATATGCAGAATGTCCGAAAGGCCTGAGAATTTCACTGGCCTTTTTTACGTCAAAAGAGGAACTGGGACAGCTAAAAGGTGGGATTGCAGATTTCCTGAGAGAGGGGGATACTAAAATTGGCTAAAGTAAAAGTGGGGGTTATCGGTATGGGACGGTTTGGCGAGCTTCATGCGGCAACCTACAAGAAAATTGACACAGTGGAATTGACTGCCATCAGTTCCAGAAAGCCGGAACATGTTAACGAAATGGCTCAAAAATATGATGCCAAACCGTATACGGATTACCGGGAACTTTTGAAAGATCCCAATGTAGATGCAGTTTCTATAAGCGTACCGCCAGGAGTACAAAGGGAGATCGCGGTGAGGGCGATGCAGGCAGGGAAACATGTCCTTATGGAAAAACCGATAGCCATTACTCTGGAAGATGCGGATGCCATTGCTAAGTCAGCAAGGGAAACTGGTGTGGTAGCGATGGTCGGCTATGTGGAACGCTTCAATCCCTCGCTGCGAAGAACAAAAGCTCTGATACAAAATGGAAAAATAGGGGATGTCTATAAAGTTTCCAGCCGCAGGGCTTCCAGATTTGGTGTGAAGCCGGACTGGGTCTTTTCACAGGTAGGAATGATGATCCATAATGTTGGCCACGATCTGGATATATTGCGATGGATGATGGATGATGATATCTCAACTGTTTATGCTATGGGAGGATCATATATGCGTCGCGTTCCCGGACAGCCGGACAACCTGACCCTGTTACTTCGCTTTAAAAAGGGTGGGATGGGGTTGATTGAAAATTCCTGGACATTGCCTTCTAAATATTCGATGGAAGAGAATGACCTTTACCTAGATATCATGGGGACGGAAGGCGTATTAAAAGTTGACAATTTTGATCAGATGATTTCTATGTGCAATGAATCGACAGGTTTTTATCATCCGGGCATTTTGCGCTGGCCCGGCGGTATTCAGGAAGATGCAGGACTGGAGCATTACGCTTTGAAGGATGAGCTGGAACATTTCATAAAAGCTGTAAAAGGGGAGGCGGAGGCCCTTTTGAAACCGGCGGAGGCGGCTTACATTTTGAGGATTCTGATTGCTGCCAATGAATCGGAACGGACAGGAAAACCAGTAGAAATTCGGCAAAAGGAAGAAATGTGGTGACGCAATGTATATAAAATTGGAAAAAGGATTATACCTGATTGGAAGCGGTTTATATGGACTCTCAAACTGGAAAGACTGCAGTGTCTACCTGATTTCGGATGGGGAGGAAAGTGCACTGGTAGATGCAGGGGCAGGTATGGATGACGATACTCTTTATAAAAATTTTCTGGAAACCGGAAATGATCCGCTTACTGTCAGATATTTATTACTGACGCACGCACATGGGGATCATGCCGGGGGATTGAGAGGGCTAAAAGACCGTTTCCCAAATGCTAAAATTGTAACTTCAGCAGGAGAAGCATATCTGCTGGAAAAAGGTTCCGATGAGGAATTGGGACTGACACTAGCAAAAGCGAAGGGGGCATATCCAAAAGAATATTGTTACAGACATGTGAAGACGGATATTACCGTGTCGGAAGGAGATGAACTGCGCTTAGGAGGCAGTTGTATTAGAACCTATATTGCTGCAGGACATACATTGGAATCTGTACTATATTTATTGGAGAAAAATGAAAAAAAATATCTGTTCTGCGGGGACTATATATTCCTAAGAGGAATTATAGGCCTGATCAATGCCCCGGGATCCACTCTGGAAGGGTATAGGGAATCTTTGCCCAGAATACAGAATCTTCCTATAGATGCCCTGCTGCCTGGGCATAGAGAATTTGCGCTAAATAACGGGGAACGTTTCCTGAAGATGGCGGCTGACAATATGAAGACTACGGCACTGCCTCCGGTTATGTAATAAAAGAGGCCATCAGGATAGGTTCTCTATTTTTGCCGCACTTAACAAAAAGAGACACAGGAATCAACGTCCTGTGTCTCAAAAATTTATCTCGACTCTTGATAAAAATCAATATTATAAAGATTTTGCGGCTTCAGCTATATGGCGTGCTGTCAGGCCGTATTCCTCCAGAAGAGCAGCAGGGGTACCGGACTGGCCAAAACGGTCCATAACGCCAACTTTTTTAAATTTAAAATCTCCATTTCCCATCAGAACATCAGCTACGGCATCTCCAAGGCCGCCGATAATGGAATGCTCTTCCACAGTGACAACCTTTTTGCACTTTTTGGCATAGGAGAGAACTGTTTCACGGTCAATGGGCTTAATGGTATGGATGTTCACAACCGCCGCGCTGATTCCCTCAGCTTCCAGAGCCTTGGCGGCCTCCAGGGATTCTCCCACCATGATTCCGCAGGCAAACAGCACTACATCGGTGCCCTCCCGGAGAACGTTGGCTTTGCCCAGCTCGAAGGGCATCTCCATCTCTAAAACGGGCGATGGCATTCTGGCCATCCTTAAATATGCAGGGCCGTCCATTTCCACCAAAGCCTTCACAGCCCGTTTCGCTTCATTGGCATCGCAGGGAACGACCACCGTCATACCGGGAATAACCCGCATCAGAGCAATGTCTTCAACGGCCTGATGACTGCCGCCATCCTCGCCCAGGGTAACTCCTGCATGGGAAAAAGCAAATTTGACATTAAAGCCGGAATAAGCGCATCCGTTTCTCACCTGGTCGTAGGCGCGTCCGGTGCCGAAGATGGCAAATGTGCTGACAAAGGGGATGTATCCCATGGAAGCAAGGCCTGCAGCCATGTCAACCATGTTGGCCTCCGCAATGCCGGCATTAAAAAACCTTTCCGGAAATTTATCTGCAAAATGATAGGTCATGGTGGAGTGGGAGAGATCTGCGTCCAGAGCCACGATCCTTTTATTCGTTTCTCCTAATTCTGCCAGGGCTTCGCCGTAAGCAGCCCGGATGGCTTTCTTTTCACTCATGCTTCATCCTCCAATTCTTTCAACGCCCGCTGGCGTTCTTCTTCATTGGGTCCCTTTCCGTGCCAGCCAACCTGGTTTTCCATGAAAGAAACGCCTTTTCCCTTCACGGTGTGAGCCAGAATGCATTTTGGCTTTCCGGAAACCGGAACGTGGAAAGCATCACTGACGGCCTGCATATCGTTGCCGTCAATTTCAATAACTTCAAAACCGAATGCCCGGAATTTATCAGAAATACTTCCCAGGCTCATGACCTGATCGTTGGAACCGTCGATTTGAAGCCCGTTATTATCGATGATTACAGTCAGGTTGTCCAGTTTATAGTGGGCAGCAGCCATAGCAGCCTCCCAGACCTGGCCCTCCTGAAGTTCTCCGTCGCCTAGAAGAGTATAGACCCTGGCGCCTTTTCCATCCAGCCTGGCACCCAGCGCCATTCCGACGGCTATCGAAACACCCTGTCCCAGGGAACCGGTAGAGGCGTCTACGCCGGGGCACCGCTTGCAGTCAGGATGACCCTGAAGAATACCATTTATTTTGCGGAAGCCTTTGAATTCACTTTTATCAAAAAATCCCCGCTCAGCTAAAACGCCGTAAAGCGCAGGGGCAGCATGGCCTTTTGACAGCACAAAGCGGTCGCGGTCGGCCTTTTTTGGATCCTTCGGATCAATGTTCATCTGATCGAAATATAGTACGGTCAGTATTTCAACAGCAGATAAAGAGCCGCCCGGATGCCCGGAAGCTGCGTCGGCGGTAAGATTGATAATGTCGCGGCGTACAGCACGGCAAGTTTTTTCTAAACTTGCAAGATTCATGGTCTACCTCCTATCAAAAACGCGCATAGTTAAACAAACTATATCAGAAATCGATAAAATTGTCAACGAGGATGTCGATAATAAATATATAGGAAAATTTAGAATACTTTTAGAAACAAACCTGCAGAACTATGTTATACTTATAAAAATGGATAGATACAGAAAGGAGACTGGGGATGAAACTGAAAACACGTTTGGCCGTGGCCTTTATGACTATAACCCTGGTGCCGATCCTTCTGATTTATATGGTAGTTATGGGACTGTCCAATTATCAGGCTAAAGCTTTCAGCAAAGCTTACGGGCTGACAGAGACGATAGACTTGTTTTCTGGAAACTCTGTACAGGCATTTAACCGGCTGACTCTCAGGTATCAGGAGAAACTCACTGAAGAACTTTCTGCGAATTCGGCAGAGTTTGAAGATTTGAATTATCTGGAACAATTAAACTCTGAGCTGGAGCGGTATTATGCCTATCTGATTGTGAGAAAAGGAACGGATATTTTGTACTCCGGAGATGCGGAAAACGGGGAAGATGCCGAGGTTATCCAGCAGTTGCCTCAGTATGGCAGCGCCGAGGAGATGGAAGAAGGCGGCCTTTACCTGGATGGAGACAGCCAGCATTTGATTAAGCAGATGGATTTTTTATATCCTGATGGAGCGGAAGGTTCTGTTTTTCTGGTATCCAAGGTTGACGACCTTTTGCCGGAAGTAAAGACGATGATTCAGGAAATGTTGATTTCCGGCATTATGATCCTGGTGATTGCTGGTTTTGTCATGGCAATGTGGATATATAGTTCTATTATACACCCAATAGGGAAGCTGGAAGAGGCGACTAAAAAAATTCGCGATGGAAATCTGGACTTTTCTCTGGAAGTGGAAGATGATGACGAGATTGGCCAGCTATGTCAGGATTTTGAGGAAATGAGGATTCGCCTGAAAGAGTCTACTGAAGAAAAGGTTCAGTATGACAAGGAGAGCAAAGAACTGATCAGCAACATTTCCCATGACCTGAAGACACCTATAACGGCCATCAAGGGTTATGTAGAAGGAATCATGGATGGTGTAGCTGCTTCGCCGGAGAAATTAGATAAATACATTCGGACCATCTATAATAAGGCCAATGACATGGACAGGCTGATTGATGAGCTGACGTTTTACTCCAAAATCGATACCAACAAGATCCCGTATACATTTTCAAAGATTAATGTGAGCCAGTATTTTAAAGATTGTGTAGAAGAAGTTGGGTTGGACTTGGAAGCTCAGAATATTGAGCTGGGATATTTTAATTACGTGGATGAAGATGTCTACATTATAGCGGATGCGGAGCAGTTGAAAAGGGTCATTAACAATATTATCAGCAATTCCGTAAAATACCTAGATAAAAGAAAAGGGATTATCAACATACGGATCAAGGATGTAGGCGACTTTATTGAAGTTGGAATTGAAGACAATGGCCGTGGAATTGCCACGCGGGATCTGCCGAATATTTTTGACCGATTTTACCGGACAGATGCTTCCCGCAATTCACAGAAGGGGGGCAGCGGCATTGGGCTGTCGATTGTGAAAAAGATAATCGAGGATCACAATGGCCGGATTTGGGCTACCAGCAAAGAAGGAATCGGGACGGAGATTCATTTTGTCCTGCGAAAATACCAGGAGGTTATTCAAGATGAGCAGAATACTGATAATTGAAGATGAAGAGAGCATTGCAGAGCTGGAGAAGGATTATCTGGAATTGTCAGGCTTTGAGGTGGAAATTGAAAATGATGGGACGGAAGGGCTGGAAAGAGCGCTGAATGAGGATTTTGATCTGTTGATCCTGGATTTGATGCTGCCTGGGACAGATGGATTCGAGATCTGCCGTCAGTTCAGGGAGAAGAAAAACATTCCAATCATTATGGTTTCAGCCAAGAAAGAAGATATTGACAAGATTCGCGGTTTGGGACTGGGGGCGGATGATTATATTACAAAGCCTTTTTCGCCCAGTGAGATGGTGGCGAGAGTCAAAGCCCATTTGGCTCGGTATGAGCGGCTCATCGGAAGCGGCTTGCCGGAGAACGACATTATTGAGATCCGGGGGCTGAAGATTGATAAAACAGCCCGCAGGGTATGGGTCAATGGGGAGGAAAAAAATTTTACGACAAAAGAATTTGACCTTCTTACCTTTTTGGCTGAACATCCCAATCACGTATTTACGAAAGAAGAGCTTTTTAACAAGATCTGGGATATGGAATCCATAGGAGATATTGCCACAGTTACGGTCCACATAAAGAAGATTCGCGAAAAGATAGAGTTTAATACGGCAAAGCCGCAGTACATTGAAACGATTTGGGGCGTAGGCTACCGCTTTAAAGTTTAAATGGACTGAAATACCTTTAAATATCCCTCCAGGGGATTAAGGACGGCAAATATGTTGTCTCTATTGATATGGGACGGGAGACTATCACAGCCCCCAAAACTGGGAAAAAGGAGAGAAAAAAAGACTACAAAGGTAGTAAACACATTAAAACAGGTGATAGCCTTATCGATCGAGTAAGTTAATAGAACTCTGCGGCCTTAAATATGACAAGATAGATTTTGAACATAAAACGATTTTAGTTGATTCCGCAAGAAGACAATTAAATACAGGAGGCTTTATCGCAAATACGCCTGCACGATTTAAGACATACGTTTATTGGTTTATTATTAAAGGGGTTATCAGTATGAAAAGTAAAAAAGGCTTAACTATTCTGCTTACAGGAGTTATGGTGCTGTCAATGTCATTCACTGCATTTGCGGGCAGGTGGATAGATGTTTCCATAGGCTGGCAGTATGATAAAACAGGATATGGAAGTCTGGCCCATGACGAGTGGTTCAGACAAAGCAAGTGGAGATTGACAACAGTGAAGCTCCTGATCTTCAGAACCTTATAGATGAAAGGAACGAAGAGAAAACAAACTATCAGAAACTTAATTTTGAAGCAGCTACGGCAAATGAGGATGCTTCGACAGGATATACAAATGAAACCCTGTTTGACCCTGCTTTCAAATACCATGAATATAGCCGTTATGACAAGCTTTCAAATCAAAATATGACAGTGCTGTTTTATAAGGCTCCTTATGATGACGTCTATTATTCATTTAAGGGAAACGAAGACAATGGAAATTTCCTCAAGCTGGAAGAACAGGATGCGGTCAATAAGGCTACTCAAGATTTCCTGGATAAATATATAACAGAGGGAATGTCTGACTATGAAAAAGAGATGGCCATTATAAGCTTTATGGTGGAAAATATAGAGTATGGATATTCTTCTAATGCCAGCGATATTTACGGAGGTTTAGTCTTAGGAAAAGCGCAATGTGGTGGGTATGCGGATACTTTTGCGTGGCTTGCAAATGCAGCCGGACTTAATGTATTAAGTGTGCATGGAAAGGCTGAAGGCGACCCTAATTATCCTTCGGAACACGCCTGGAACTTGATACGGTTAGATGATAAATGGTACCATGTAGATGTTACATGGGAAGATCCGATTGGACAAACTTCTTATGGTATTGGAAATTTGCGGAATAAATATATAAATCTTACTGATGAGGAAATAAGTGCCGACCATACCTGGGAACAGGGAGGTCTCCCTATATGCGATTAAATCTGAAATTAGAAAAGAGCGTCCGAAACCATTTCAAGTTTTATGTGAATTAAAAAACTGATATAAGATATGTCATTCGTTACTCCGGGCAGAGCTGATTTTTGAGGCTCTGCCCTTTCTTTGGGATATTCCCATAGTTGGTGATTCTTGCTTTCTATTTTAATTTCTTTAATACCTCTCCAATATCTCTATGAATACAGATAGAGCGATCTGCAATTTCTTTTGGCGCGTAGGCGTCTCCCAGATTGATGCAGGCATATACGGCGTTTGGATTCTGATAGGTCATCTGCCAGAACGGATACTTTATGATGCCAGGGGTGTTGTCTCCTACACCCAGTTCAAGAAACAGGATGCGGAGCCCTTGGTGGAGCCGTATAAAGTCCTGATATCTCTGAGCGGCGCTGTGCCAGCCGGCGTCTTCCACAAAGGTATTGTCTGCCCGGAGATTCATGGACATAGGCTCGCCGCATACCGGGCATCGGGGGATCAGTTCCGACGGGATTCGCATATTTTTTTGCGCTTCCACCATTTCCCGGACGGCAGCTTCGTTGTCATAGGTCTTTTTATGGCAGGGTCTGGAGCACTGCCAAAGGCCGTAGTCCCCCTGAGTGTAAAACAGCCTGTATTTATCAAAACCGGCTTTCTGGAAACAGTGATCTACATTGGTGGTAAGGACAAAGTAGTCTTTGTCCTGAACCAGGCTCAGAAGATTGGCGTAGACGGGCTTCGGGGCATCCTGATAGCGGTTGATATAGATATATCGACTCCAATAGGCCCAGTGTTCTTCCAGGGTTTTGTAGGGATAGAAGCCGGCGGAATACATATCCTGGAAACCATAGACTTCTATAAAGTCCTGAAAGTTTTTTTGAAAGCGTTCGCCGGAGTAGGTGAAGCCGGCAGAGGTGGACAGTCCGGCTCCGGCGCCGATCACGATGACATCTGCTCTGGAAAGCTCCTCTTGTATTCTATTCAGTCTATCCCAGCAGTCGCTTGTAGATTTCGTAGTCGCTGTCTTTGAAAACATTAAAAATCACCTCCATATGATTCTGGCTGTCCTTTTGAAAATCCCTGACCGTCTGAACTGCGATTTCTGCGGCCAGCTCATTAGGGAAATGGAATTCACCTGTAGAAATGCAGCAGAATGCAATGCTTTTCAGATCATGGGCCGCCGCCAGTTCCAAGCAGGAACGGTAGCAACCGGCCAGAAGCTGGCAGTCTTCGCTGGTAACGGTCCCACGGATAATTGGGCCGACTGTATGGAGCACGTAGCGGCAGGGAAGGTTATAGGATTTTGTTATTTTTGCCTTGCCTGTCGGTTCTTCTGTTCTCTGCTGTGCCATGATTCGGGCGCATTCTAGACGAAGCTGAATTCCCGCGGCAGAATGGATCGCATTGTCGATGCAGCCGTGGCAGGGAATGAAGCAGCCGAGCATTTGACTGTTGGCCGCATTTACGATGGCATCGCAGTTTAGGGTAGTAATATCGCCTTGCCAGAGATAGATTCCCTCGCTGACGGGGGAGAGTGTCTCGATTCTGGTGATTCCCCTGGCAGCAGCCTCTTCCTGCAGATATTCATCTTGAATTTTCAGAAACTCACTGTGGACAGGAGCTGGCAGGCGCACGTTCATAAGGGAGCGAAGCAGCCGCTTTTGATCTGCCAGCTCCGTTGGGACAGAAATTTCCTGGTATTCCTCTTTTTCCTGCAATAAATATCGGATTAAATAATTGAGCCGGTCTTCCTGCTTCATGGTATATGCCGCCCTTTCTAACTTTCTTTTACTGGTATCATAATCCTGCGGGAGCGTATTGTAAAGTAAGCACTTTATTGTGCCTCGGTTACTAAAAGGAAACTATGCAAAAACCAGGGCAGACGGTTGCAGTCTGCCCTGGTTCGGGGAAATTGAGGAAAAGAATAACTATATTTTTAGCATGCAGAGGAGCAGAAATAAGAGATGAGTTTTCTGCCTGTCACATCACCGAGTCCCAGGTTTTCCAGCGTTCTTCCTTCTCTATAAAAGTCGGTTCCTGTAACAGCGCTCATCAAAGCAGTCATGCTCTCGAACAGCGGGACAGGGATACCGGCCGCTCTGGCAATGGAGATAAAGAAACAGGTGAGATAGGGGGCGTCCTCGGTGATATAACGGTGCTCCAGAGATCCGGGGCCATCCATTTCGCGGAAGTACCGGTAATCATCATTGGACGGGTCCAGAATGCCTTCAAACATTTTTCGCGGGGAAGGGGAAGGTTCAAAATCGAAAAACTGAAAGACGCGGCATTTTTCCTGCCACAGAGCGTCCAGAAGGTTGATAACGCCTGGGCTGATGCCCTCTTGAAAGAGGGAAAAGGTGCCGTTGCTGTTTTCGATTTTAGATATATTCAGCAAGGTTCCCGCCATGTGGCAGATCAGATTGGGACCGTCAAACGCTGTGCAGAGAATGCTGTCGGCCGGAGTAAAGTCCCAAATTTCCTGAAAAGCGGCTGTCAGCAGAGGAGTATTTTTTGGCGGGAAGGCCGCTATTTTTTGGGGAGAAAGAGGGAGACCAATGGTGGCTGTTCTGTCTTCCGACAGGCGGCAGGGGAAGAAATTTCCGCCGGTCTCGCCAACTAGGATATTATGCTTACCTGCCTGCTCAAATATGCGATGGAAGATCAGGGAAGCACCATTTCCTGCGCTGATGAGAATTGGCTTTTCCGGAGTAACGTAAGGGCAGATCATCTGTGCGACTTCTTCATCCCGTGTGGAAATGGTGCAGACGATGATGAGTTCAGCCTGAGAGAGGGCGGCTCCTATATCAGGTGTTATAGATTCCGGGCGGCCTACCCCGGAGACGGTTCCAGTCAGCCGGATTCTTCCAATTTCCCGGCTTTTTTCCAACATGGTTTGGTATTGGGGGCCATCGGTCAGATACACCTTGTGCCCATTTCTGCTCAATATGGCTGCCAGTGCATGTCCGGTTCCTCCACATCCGACGATAGCAATTTTTTTCATAGGTACCTCCTTTTTGATATATTTGTGGTTTTGTTTCTATAATTTTTTATTCTTCATCTGTTCTGTTTTTTCCTCCATTTTCTAAAAGAAAAAAGTTAAAAATAAGCCCAAGACGGAAAATTGTGCAAAATGCCCAAAAATTATTTGAAAAAACTGTGCGATTGGTCAGAGGAAAAATAGAGCAGGATAAAGAAATCTTAAAATAAGAGAAAAAAATGCTTATAAAATGAAAATTCTGCGCTGAAGGAGGACAAGTATGTTTTATCAATGTCCTATGGGACAAAATTCGTTTGAGGATGTGCGGGACAAGGCAAACATCCGGGAACTGATAGAATTTGAGAGGTACTGCAGGGACTATATGCACTGGGATGAGATGCGCGCCTGCTACCACGACGATGCCGAGATCAATGTCTCGTGGATGAAAGGAGGCCCGGATCAGTTTGTCGACGCCTCGCGGATCCGGCCCCTATATTGTTACCCAGTACGACGCCGGCACTCAGATTGTACTGGAGAAAAACGAAAATTACTGGAAAACCGCGGAAGACCACGATGGCCTGATTCCCAAGCAGAACGTAGATCAGATCATCTGCCGGTTTATAGCAGAGGACGCTCAAAAGACCATCGCCCTGGAGAGTGGGGACGTGGACTATCTGTTTGAATGCCCCAGCATTGCCATCAGCGATTACCAGAACAGCGATGAGATCAACCTGTATTCGATTAATGCAACCAACTGCGAAGGTCTGTACTTTAACTGCACGGAGGGAAGCGTCTGCAGCAATCAGCTCTTGAGACAGGCTATCTGCTACGCTGTGGATACAAACGCCATTGTATCTTCCGTTCTGGGAGGTGTAGGAGGCATTCCGGCTACCCAGATTGCCTCCCATATTGCCCAGGAATATCAGCCAGACAAGGAGTATTATCCTTATGATCCGGAAAAGGCAAAAGAGCTTTTGGCCCAGGCAGGGTATGCGGAAGGTGAGCTGAACCTGCGGCTGGTGACAGACAATACCAACAATCGTCGGGAGATTGCCGAAATTATTCAACAGTTCCTGAGTCAGGTAGGAATCGACGTGACGATTGAGACTATTGAGGCATCTACTTCTAATGCCCGTATTACGGAGACAGATACCTGGGATATGATCATGAGCGGATACGCCTGCGTGACCAACAGCGTACTATTCTATTTCTACAACCAGTTGAGTGAGAACAATAGCCGCGGCGGCTGGAAGAACGATGAGTATCAGGCCCTGCTGGATCAGGCAGTAATCGACGGAGATCTGGATCTGGCTATGCAGTGTGTGGAAATCGTGGAGGAGGCAGCTCCTATCCTTCCCACCTATTACGTAGTGAAATACCAGGCGGGCCGCAAGGGCATCGACTATTGGGTGAATAAATACGGATATACTTCCGTATTCCCCAATGAATTTACCTACAATGAGGATGCGACCTGGCTGTACGATTAATAGGGCGGGAAGCTGAAAAAGAGGGCGCCAGTCGGCAGGACCGGCGCCCTCTTCAGTACCTAAAGGATGTAGAGAATCACCAAAAACGCTAGATTCAGCACCGTGAAAGTGGCAAAGTACTTTTTCTTTAAAAGCGGGTAATGGATGGAAATCTGTTTATAGGAGATCAGGCTTGCCATGGATGCAATCAGGGTCCCAAGGCCGCCGATATTGGTGCCTATGATCAGCTCATTAATATTATCAGAATAACCGGAGAGCAGCATGGCGGCGGGGACATTGCTGATGATCTGACTCAGAGCTGCACTGAAGAGCCTGTCCCGTCCGGCGAGAAAGCTGACGATCAATTGGCGAAGCTCCTCGATCTGCTTTATGTTTCCCACAAAGATAAAAAAGAACAGGAAAGTCAGCAGGAGAGAGTAATCGATCCGGACAAAAAGCCGGCGGTTTCTCAGCAGAAGAAGCCCGGACACGGCCGTAAACAGGAGCAGGTGAGGGATAAAGCCTGCCACCGTGAGGATGCATGCGGCAAACAGCGCCATGTAGAACCAGACTTCCGGAAGGTTCAGGGGGACAGGGGCGTCCAGGCGAACGCTCAGCTTTGCCTGTCGGAAGACGGTGAAAACGCAGACCGCCAGGAGGATCCCGGCAGCGGCGGTGTAGGGGCCTGTAAGCCGCAGAAATCCCTGAATATCCAGACCCGACAGGGAATAGAGATACAAGTTCTGGGGATTCCCGATGGGTGTGAACATGCTGCCCAGATTGCCGGCAATGGTCATAAGGGTGACGGCATAGCACAGCCTGCTCTCCATGCCGGCCATTCCCAGCACCATGAGCCCGAAGGGGACGAAGGTGATCAGAGCCACATCATTGGTTATGAGCATGCTGCTGAAAAAACAGAGAAAGACCAGAGCCAGGGCGATTCCCCTCTCTGTGCACACCTTTTTCAGGATGCGGCTGCCGATACTCTGGAGAAAGTTCTGTTCCTTCAGACCCTCCACGATCAGCATGAGGCAGAAGAGGATGATGAGCGTGTGAAAATCAATATAATCGAGGTAGCCCGCATCCGGCGGGACGATAAAACAGGACAGGACGGCCAGACACATGGAAACGATTAAGACGACGTCGCTTTTCAGCGCATGAATGATTTTCTGATACATAGCAGCATACCCTCTCTCTAAAATTCAGCTAATGATTATAGCAGATGAAATTCCCGCTGACAAGAGAGGGAACGTTTATAAAAGTTCTCTATAGGAGACATAGGGAGAATCGATTGGATTTAGGAAACAGCGTGTATTAAAATAAATACATACACAAAGAGGAGGTATATAAAATGGCAGAGATCAAACTTCAGGATGTTGAGTTTATGGAGTCGGAATTGAAGACAAAGAAAATCCGGATGAGGGAAGCGCCGGATCCGGTGGGGGCCAGCTACGAAAAGCTGCTGCGGAGACATGACAGAACAAAAAAGGTATATCCAGTGGATCCGTACGTGGAAGTCTACCAGTTCCGGGATAATCTGTACTGCCTGTTCTCGGAGAGCCTGGACGGGATGGGGGACCCCTGGAGCTTTCTGATACTAGGACCGGAGAAAGCGATGCTTATCGACACCGGCTTTGGACTGGGGAATCTGAGAGGCCTTGTGGAACAACTGGCCGGACCATTGCCGCTGATCGTAGTCAATACCCATTACCATTTTGACCACGCTTACGGGAATTACCAGTTTGATAAAATTTATTGTAGCGAGTACGAAGTGCCGGCTATGGAGACAAAACTGACTCCCCGTGTTTGGGATTACCTGTTCGATGAGGCCGGCCGCTGCATCTGGACGGAGTTTGACCGGAATGATCTGGTTCCATATCGGGAATACGAGATTGTGGGATGCCCGGATGGGTACCTATTTGATCTGGGAGGCGGCTACCAGGTGGAGATGGTTCATCTGCCCGGCCACACGGCAGGCCACGCGGCATATCTGGATAAACACAACAGGATTTTGTTTGCCGGGGACGCTGCCTGCATCGGCAATCTGGGCATTACAGGAGATCCGGTAAATAAGGTTTACGGAGACATGACAACTGTGACAAACTTCAGGACAGCGTTGGTCAAGCTGACGGCCAGAAACGACGAGTTTGACCAGGTGTTTCCGTCTCACAGCGTGCTGGAGCTGGATAAGGTGGTGCTGGACAACATTCTGGAGGCCTGCGACAAAATCTTAGACAACCCAGCCTGCTGCGACAGTCTCTGCGTAAAAGTCAGAGGCGGTGTGGAACGGGAATTCTGCAACAAGATGATCTACCGGATGGGAAATCTGACGTATTCAAAAGAAACCGTGTAAACGGCTTTAAACCTTGGGAGGGATGAAACTGTGACTGCAGAGGAGAAGGCGGGGGCAAATGAGCTGGAAAAGGCGCACAGGAGCGATGAGGAAGAGGCAAAGCTGGCTGCAGCGGGGGATCTGCAGGCAGAAGAACATCTGATTATTAAGTATTCAGGAATGGTGCGGGCGAAATGCAGGGGATATTTCGTGATGGGCGGAGACAAAGAAGATCTGGTCCAGGAAGGAATGATCGGGCTGATGGAAGCGATCAGGGGCTACTCAGAAGAGAAAAATATGACCTTCCGGAATTTTGCGGATGTATGCATCACCAGACAGATCCTGTCGGCGGTGAGGGCCGGAAGCCGTCTGAAGCACGCTCCCCTAAATACCAGCATCTCCTTTGAACAGTGCCGGGACGAGGCCGATCTTATTCTGGAGACGCTCCCGGACGAGTCGGCCATTGACCCGGAAGAGCAGCTTATCCGGAAAGAGGACAGGAGCCACCTTCATGAATCTGTCAACCGCCTTCTGACCTGGCAGGAACAGATTGTATTTACCGCCTATATGGATGGCTATTCCTATGAAAAGATCGCGTGCCATATGAGTTTGACAGTGAAGGCGGTTGACAATTCTCTCCAGCGGGTTAAAAGAAAAATCCGTCTGAGTGATGCCTGGAGGCTGTGAATTCTAGCTATTATAATTTGTTTTTATTGATGAGGCAATGGGAAATTATTCTTGACAGTTTCAAATCCTACTGTTATAGTTGATTTCTGTATGAACGACAGGATGAGAGGCCAGAGATAACGGACGCCTCTTTTTTTATGCCATAGGATTCCTGCGGTGACGAAGCAGATGTTCGTGCGGAATGAGATTGAGAGGATTTTTATATATGGAAATAATAAAATTTGAAGAGCTTCAATTGGATGAGAGGATCTTGCGTGCTGTAGCAGATATGGGATTTGAAGAGGCGTCTCCGATTCAGGGACAGGCTATCCCGCTGGAACTGGCAGGGCAGGATCTGATCGGTCAGGCACAGACCGGAACGGGAAAGACGGCGGCTTTTGGAATACCCCTGCTGCAGAGAGTGGATCCCAAGAGCAAAAAACAGCAGGCAATTGTCCTGTGCCCGACCAGAGAACTGGCAATCCAGGTGGCAGAAGAGGTCCGGAATCTGGCAAAATATATGCACGGAATTAAAGTGCTTCCGGTCTACGGCGGTCAGGAGATCGGAAAGCAGATCCGCTCTCTTAAAAGCGGTGTTCAGGTCATCATCGGGACGCCCGGGCGTGTTATGGACCATATGCGGCGCCGGACGATCCGGCCGGAGGAAGTACACACGGTAGTCCTGGACGAAGCAGATGAGATGCTCAATATGGGCTTTTTGGAGGACATGGAGACGATCTTAGGGCAGCTTCCTGAAGAGCGGCAGACCGTGATGTTCTCCGCCACTATGCCCCAGGCAATTATGGAGATCGCCCGGAAATTTCAGAAGGAACCGGCTGTTGTCAAGGTAGTAAAAAAGGATCTGACAGTGCCGAAGGTGACTCAGTATTATTATGAAGTGAGGCAGAAGAATAAAGTGGAGGTTCTGTGCCGTCTTCTGGATCTGTACGCGCCTAAACTTTCCGTAGTATTCTGCAATACCAAGAAAGGCGTGGAGGAAGTAGTGGAAGCTCTCCAGGGACGGGGATATTTTGCGGAGGGCCTTCACGGGGACTTAAAGCAGGTGCAGAGAGACCGGGTAATGAACAGTTTCCGCAATGGCAAGGCAGATATTCTTGTGGCTACCGATGTGGCGGCAAGAGGAATTGATGTGGATGATGTGGAGGCTGTCTTTAATTATGATATTCCTCAGGATGATGAATACTATGTTCACAGAATAGGGCGTACCGGCCGGGCCGGACGTGAGGGAAAAGCGTTCAGCCTGGTAGTGGGTCGCGAAGTGTATAAGTTAAGAGACATCCAGCGGTACTGCAAAACCAGGATTATTCCCCAGGCTGTCCCGTCGTTAAATGACGTGACGGCAATCAAAGTTGACAAAATTCTGGATCAGGTAAAAGAAACAATCGATAGCCAGGAACTGGATGACATGATTGATGTGATTGAGATGAAGTTGATTGAAGAGGACTATACTGCCATGGATCTGGCGGCCGCTCTCCTTCGGATGATGATGGGAAACAGCGAAGACATTGCGGAGAGCAGCAGGCCGGCCAGGTCTCTGGATGATCTGGAAATGTACCGGGATCGGGGTGCTAGAAAAGGGCGGAGCGGCCGGAGAGACCGAGCTGAGGCAGATGGGCGCCGCAGCCGGAGAGTAAGGGCTTCCGAACGGGTTTACGACTATATCAGCGGGACACCTATGGCCCGTCTGTTCCTCAATATTGGGAGAAGCCAGAATGTATCTCCGGGAGATATTCTGGGAGCTGTCGCCGGTGAATCCGGAATTCCCGGAAGAGTTGTGGGAAGCATTGATATGTATGATGCGTACACATTCGTAGAGGTTCCTGAGGAGTATGCTCAGATTGTATTAGATGCAATGAAGCATGCGAGGATCCGCGGAAAAAGCGTGCATGCGGAGAGGGCCGAAGCCAGACGCTGAATATGGGAAAATATTTTACAGTTTTGGCGATAATCGGGTTTGTAGTTTGAAATTTAATGACAGATTTGGAAAATCTTCAGAAAAATGTAATTGACCTGGGATAGATGTTAATGGTACGATAAAAGCGTCTATTGACAAATAAAATCCAGGAGGAAACGTATGAAGAAGTTGAAAAGAATGGCGGTTGTTCTGGCCGCTGCGATGTCATTGCTTGTGACTGGTTGCGCTCAGGAGTTTGATGCAAAAGGCTATGTTCAGGGTGACTTGGATGCTGTCCTGAAGGGGGAAATATCGGAAGACTATCTGAAATTAGTGGATTCTACAGAAGAAGAGATCCTGGCTGAAAACGAAAAGCTGATGGATGAGAATATGGCCGTTTTTGAGGACCTTGGCT
The DNA here is from genome assembly GCA_904395885.1 of uncultured Lachnospiraceae bacterium. Classification (GTDB taxonomy): domain Bacteria; phylum Bacillota; class Clostridia; order Lachnospirales; family Lachnospiraceae; genus UMGS1370. Next base: position 95,616 of record CAJFOF010000008.1, on the reverse strand, counting down.
TATCGGACGAAATGGTAGAAAAATATCGCGGCTATATGACAGAGCTGATGAAGAAATGTAAGTATACGGTGGGCGAAGCTGTAAAGACGGATGAGGGCTATACAGTCACAGTCACGGTGGAGCCGATTCTGTTTGGCGACGCTCTGGAGGGCGCTCTGACATCAGCGGAAACCGATTTGATAAATTGGATTACAGAAGTTGCTGCTTCTGAAGAAGTTCCGACAGAGGAAGAGATTCTGGAAAAGACATATGACATTCTCTATACGTATCTCAATGACGGTCTAGACGAGATCGGATACGGGGAAGGGGTTGCATACGACCTCCATGTTGTGAAGGATGACAACAATATGTACACGGTGGTAGAGGATGACGTGCTGGCGCTCGGCGAAGGCATTATTGACCCGGGCCAGATGCAATAGACAATAGACTTGATATGAAAGCACTGTCTCCGACTGATGAAAATTGGTCGGGGACAGTGTTTTTTTGATCCTTTTGTGATATACTTCTTAGAGCAGATTCTTTATACGAATCGGCCGTTAGGACGGAGAGAAGGGAGACGATCGGATATGATGATCGAGCAGTTAGTAAAGAGACAGAAAAATGCTTTTCAGGCGGGAAAGACGCTGATGCCTTCCTTTCGGAAAGAGGCGCTGCGCCGTCTGCTGGCAGCTATAGAGGAGTACCACGCTCAGATAGAAGATGCGCTTATGAAAGATCTGAATAAGCCGCCTTTTGAGTTTTATATGACGGAATACGCTCTGGTGATGAAAAGTATTAAAAGTACGCTGGCTTCTCTGGATCGATGGACGAAAAGACACCGAGTGGTTTCGCCGCTGTCGCAGTTTCCTTCAGATTGCTTTACCATGTATGAACCTTACGGGGAAGTGCTCATTATGGCACCATGGAATTATCCGTTCCTTCTGGCAATGGAACCTTTAGTCGGAGCCATTGCGGCGGGGAATTGCTGCATTCTGAAGCCCTCTGAGTACGCTCCTGCTACGGAAAAGGTGATTGCAGAAATCGTGAAAAAGGCGCTGCCCCGCTGGCTTGCAGCGGTAGTGACAGGCGACCAGGAGACGGCGAAGGAACTGTTGGAGATAAAGTTTGATTATATCTTTTTTACAGGGAGCCCGGGGGTGGGAAGAGAAGTCCTGAAAAAAGCGGCGGTGCATCTGACACCAGTGACCCTGGAACTGGGTGGGAAAAGCCCATGTATTGTAGAAAAGAGCGCTGACATTCCTCTGGCTGCAAAAAGGATTGTCTTTGGAAAATTCCTCAACGGCGGTCAGACCTGCGTGGCGCCGGATTATGTTTTAGTTCAGAGGCAGGTAAAAGAAGAACTGGTGCGGTGGATGATCCACTGGATCAGGGTTCAGTTTGGAGAAAAGCCGCTGGAGAGATGGGATTACCCCAAAATCGTCAACGGGAAACACTATAACCGGCTAATGGGGCTGATGGAAGGACAGGCTATCCTGAAAGGCGGAAAATCAGAGCCATTTATGCTCCAAATAGAACCGACCCTTTTGGATGAGCCGGCCTGGGACAGCCCGGTTATGACGGAAGAAATCTTTGGGCCCATTCTGCCCATTGTGTCTTTTGACTCGATCTTTGACGTGGAGCGCCTTCTGAAAACGAAAGAAAAGCCCCTGGCATTATATCTTTTTACGTCCAGAAAAATTGTAGAAGACTATATTCTTTCCCGCTGTTCCTTTGGCGGAGGGTGTATTAATGACACCGTGATTCATTTGGCCGTTCCCGGCCTGCCTTTTGGAGGAGTGGGGAACAGCGGAATGGGAAGCTATCACGGAAAGAAGACATTCGAGACCTTCAGCCATGAAAAGGGAATCGCAAAAAAGTTTGCATTGGATATGCCTGTTCGATACCGGCCGTATACAAAAGGGAAAAACAGGATGCTGCGCCTATTTCTATAAACAGAATTTGCCGGACAGGATTTGCAGAACAATAATTGACATATATTAATTATAGCGTTATAATAAACATATGCTAATTATAAGGAGGCGAAGAGGATGCCCAGACCCAGTAAAGAGAAACGTGTCTGCAGGATGCCGAAATGTCAGGAGTTTGCCGCATTTTCAGATGGGGCCTGTGAGAAGAGACCGGACAAGGAAAGGCAGGCGGTCGGAATTGCCATGACGGTGGAAGAATATGAATGTATTCGGCTGATTGACTATTCCGGACTGACTCAGGAGGAATGTTCCAGGCAAATGGGAGCTTCCAGGGCTACCATTCAGGGACTGTACGCCAGCGCCAGAAAAAAGCTGGCCCGTTTCCTGGTCGAAGCATCCCAGCTTAAGATCTGCGGAGGAGATTTTTCGGTCTGCTCCAAAGGGGAAGGACAGATAAGCTGCCTGAGAAAAAACGCCTGCCGGAAAGGGGAAATTTATATGAAAATTGCAGTGACTTATGAGAATGGCCAGGTATTTCAGCATTTTGGCCATACAGAACAGTTTAAGATCTATGAGATAGAAGAGGGAAAGGTGACAGCTTCAGAGGTTGTTAGCACGGACGGTTTTGGGCACGGCGCTTTGGCTGGTTTTCTCAAGGACAGAGGGGTTAATGTCCTGATCTGCGGGGGCATCGGCGGAGGTGCAAGAAACGCCCTGGCCGAAGCCGGGATTGAATTGTATCCGGGAGCCTGCGGAGACGCCGACGCCCAGGTGGAATCGTTTCTTGCAGGGAGCCTGAACTATGACCCGGATACTCAGTGCAACCATCACGGCGAACACCATGGAGAGGGCGAATGCCACGGCAATCATCACGGAAATGGGGAGTGCCATGGCCATCATAAAGAAGGCGGATGCCACTTGTAAAAGAAGAGCAGGTGGAGTATACTGTTTGGTAGGAAGTTTACAATTAGAGCAAAGAGGGGTAAAGCAAAGATGGTAATACAAAGCGAGAGAGTTTGGATTGCCGGACAGTTCATACCGGCCCAGTTGGAAGTAAAAGATGGACAGATCGAGAGGATCTATAATTACGGGGAGAGAGCGGCAGATGCAGACTACGGCTGTAAGCGAATTGTGCCGGGCTTTATCGATATTCATACCCACGGGGCTTATGGCTTTGACACGAATGATGCAGAGCCGGAAGGCCTGCGGAGCTGGATGAAGAGGATTCCTGAAGAAGGTGTTACCTCTATCCTGCCGACTACGGTGACCCAGATGCCGGATGTGCTGACAGCCGCAGTTGCCAATGTGGCCAGAGTCATAGAAGAAGGCTATGAGGGAGCTGAGATTCTGGGAATCCATTTTGAAGGTCCGTATCTGGATATGGATTATAAGGGCGCTCAGCCGCCGGAAGCCATCGCCGTTCCTTCTGTAGAGCAGTTTGCCGGATATCAGGAAGCGGCAAAAGGATGGATAAAGTACATTACGCTGGCACCGGAGCACGATCCCGACATGGCATTAACCAGATATTGCAGCCAGCATGGCGTGGTGGTCAGCATGGGCCACTCTTCTGCCACCTATGAGCAGGCTTTGATGGGGATCGCCAACGGGGCGACTTCAATGACCCATGTATATAACGGCATGACGCCTTACCACCACAGAAAACCTGGACTGGTGGGAACAGCGCTGAGAGTGCGCGACATCTATGGTGAGATTATCTGCGATGGATGCCATTCTCATCTGGCTGCGCTGAACAATTACTTTACCGCCAAGGGAAGGGACTACGCTGTTATGGTAAGTGATTCTCTTCGGGCAAAGCATTGTCCTCCTGGCGGCAATTATCAGCTTGGCGGCCACGATATAGAGATCGGCGAGGACGGGTTGGCAAGACTGAAGGGAACCGATACCATTGCCGGAAGCACCTTGTTTATGAACCGCGGCCTTAAGATTCTGGTGGAAAAGGCCATGATTCCTTTTGACGCGGCGCTCAATTCCTGCACAATTAATCCGGCGAGATGCCTGGGCGTGGCAGACAGAAAAGGGAGAATCGCAGCGGGCTGCGATGGGGATCTGGTGGTTCTGGAAGATAATTACGAAGTTGTCCAGACCTACTGCAGAGGAAAGGCAATGCTTTGATTCCGCCCCTGCAGCAAATATATTTTAGACTTGAGAAAATCCTCCAAGCGGTGCGGTTGAGTCTGCATCCGCCTGGAGGATTTATCGTTATGACTCTATAAAACATGAAAATACCACTCCGTCATCCGTATGGTGACTGAGAGGTATTTTCTGAGAAAAACGTTATGATTTTATTATAGAAAGCTCCGCTGATGAATGAGGGGAGACGTATTCCTGCGAACAATCAGGATTACGCTTGCTTCAGCCGAAGCATTCTGACGAAAGAAAGATTGTATTCCTGGCAAATCTTTCGGATTTCAATGGTGCCGATGATGCAGGCAAGGATTCCAACACTGATATTACTTACGGCCATGACGATGCCGACGCTCTCGCTGCCCAGATCAGTAAATTGCTGCAAGGCCCATAAAACAGGAACGCGAAAAATGAATACGCGGCAGAAATTTATAAACAGAGTAATTTTCGTCCGGCCGAAGCCGTAAAGGAGAGCTAACACTGATGAATTTATCCCCAGGGGAACGGCTCCAAGAGCCTCATACCGGTAAATGGATATGATCGTCTGCTGAAAGCTGCGGTCATTGCCTGCAAAAAGCCACGTTATCTGATCCAGAAAAATGATATTGAGAGTCATCAGAATACTGCTGACGACCATGTTGACGATCACCGTCCATGCGAAAGCCTGAAGCGCCCGCTCCGGTCGCCCTGCCCCCAGGTTTTGACTGATAAGAGCACTGCTCCCATCCTGAAAACCGGTCTGAGGCGTGGTGGAAATCCCTCCAATGTTGTTGGAGATTCCCAAAGCGCCTACTGTGAGGGCACCGTACATTGTACTCATAGAGTTTACGAAGACCTTTCCCAGAGAAAAGGCTGCTTTTTCCACCACCACAGGGCCAGACAGGATCAGCATGGGCCGAACGACATTTCGGGTAAGAGAAATGCTGGAGAAAGAAAAGCCGAAGGCATTTCCAGGCTGGTGCATATAAAACACAGCACAGGCCAGCATGACACCTTGGGAGAGTATGGTTGCAACAGCGATCATATTCATTCCCATCTGCAGGGCATATACAAATAAGGCAGTCAATGAAAGCTTAACGCCGATCACAATCATATTCAGACGGAGGATTCGCTTGGAATTTCCTCTGGCCCGCTCAATGGCAATATAAACATTATTAAAGAAAATAATGGCAAGCCCGATCAAATCCAGGCGGAAATAGGAGATTCCGTCTGCAAGGAATTCTTCCGGAGTTCCTGCAAATCTGAGAAACTGCGGTGCAAACGGAAACAGGACTCCCAGAAGGACTGCAGCCACTATCGCGCAGAGAGCGAACAGGGAACTAACCCGTTTTTTTACCAGTTCAAAATCCCCGGCCCCATAGGCCTCGCTGACTTTTATGCTGGCGCCGATGGCCAGACCACCGCCTAAAGCTGACAGCGTCAATTCCAACTGCGACAGATAAGAGATGGTCGATACGGCGGAGGCACTGATGTGGGAGGCCATCATGGAGTCCAGTATTTTGAATAGCTGGGTCAGACTCTGATAAAGGGCCAGAGGCGTGCCGACATGAAGGACTACCTTCCACATAGGGGCATTCAGAGAAAACTCACGGAATTTTTTGTCTTTTTCTGATAGAGCTGCCTGAGCTCCCATACCGTTTAATCCCTTCTTTCTGTGTTCCACGGCTTAATCATAATACAAAAGAATATGGATTGCTACGTATTTTCTGTCTGGTTTTGGAAAAAATACAGATTTCTTGCCTTTTATATGAGAATGTAGTATCATGGCAATAAAACGTGTTTTCGGCTAAAGGACAAGGAGGGAAAAGGATGGACGGCAAAGAAAAGCAAAAAATATGCCTTACGGAAAAGAAACTTCCGAATAAGTGGAGGGACGATGGCGGAGTCCGGGACTTTTCCATCACAAGAAAGAAACGAGAATCTGGTTTCTGTATGGCAGAGCCCCACTACCATACATTCTATGAACTGTTTTATCTGGCGGCGGGAAACTGCCGGATGTTTATCGACCATTCCATTTATTATATTGTGCCGGGGGATGTGGTGCTGATTGAACCAAGGCGCCTGCATCAGACAACTTATGAATCAGAGGCAGTAACGGAGCGGATTGTGGTGTGTTTTTCAGACGATATATTGGAGCAGATGAAATTGCAGTGCTCAGAGGAAGGCGTGAGACGGGCCATTGCGACGTTCAAGACGGCGGTGCGCCCGGAAAACGCCCCCTATGTGGAAAGTCTGTTCCAGAAAATGGAAATGGAAGATAAACGATTGGATCCTTACGCGGAAATGCTGAAAAACAATTACCTGATTGAGCTTTTATCATTTTTAGAGCGGAACAGGAGTCAGGAGCCGGCTATTCTGCAGGAGCTGAACGAGACAGAAGCCGCTATTCAAGAGGCGGCCGGCTATATGTATTACCATTACAGTGAACCGATGACGCTGGACGAACTGGCCGGAATGGTGCATATGAGTCCTACATATTTTTCTAAAAAATTCAGGAAAGTGACGGGATTCGGTTATAAGGAATACCTGACCCACATCAGGATCGAGGCGGCAGCCCGAAAGCTCCTGGAGGGAAAAAACTCTGTCACAGAAGTGGCGGTGGCCTGCGGATTCAGCGACGGAAATTATTTTGGAGACGCTTTCCGTAAGGCAAAGGGCCTTTCGCCCAACCAATATCGAAAAGAAGCGAGGCGTCAAACGTTTGGGTAAAGATTTTTTCTCTTTGCTTGAACTATCAGGCAGACTTAGGTACAATATATAGTTAGAAAAAATACTGAGGAAAAGGAGAGAAAATTTATGTATGCGTTATTTGTATTAGTAAGTTTTGGCGCATCAATAGTGGGGGCCATCTGCGGGATCGGCGGCGGCGTTATCATTAAGCCGACTCTGGATGCCTTTGGTGTGCTCAGCGTGGCTGCGATCAGTTTCCTGTCAGGATGCACGGTACTGTCCATGTCCTGCTATTCGGTAGTCCGTTCTAAGCTGGCAGGAGATTCAGGCGTTGATATGAAGACAGGAACACCTCTTGCCATAGGCGCAGCGGTGGGAGGAATTGTTGGCAAAATGATGTTTCAGTACCTGTCGGGCCAGTTCGCCGATCAGGACATGGTGGGAGCGGTACAGGCAGCCTGCCTGGTAGTGATTACTATAGGAACGCTGCTGTATACGATCAAAAAAGAACAGATCAGGACTCATAAGCTGACCCATGTAGGAGTATGTCTGGCAATCGGCCTGGTATTGGGAATCATGTCCTCCTTCCTGGGAATCGGGGGCGGTCCTATCAATCTGGTGGTGCTGTTTTACTTTTTCTCTATGGACACGAAAACGGCGGCAGCTAATTCGCTGTACATTATTCTCTTTTCCCAGATTACCAGTCTGGCCAATACTCTTTTGACCGGGACGGTGCCGGAATTTGACCCTGTGCTGCTTATTCTGATGATTATCTCTGGAATTGCCGGAGGAATGGCAGGGAGAGCCATCAATAAAAAGATTGATTCCAAGACGGTGGATAAACTGTTCATTGGGCTGATGGTCGTGCTGATTTTCATTAACATTTATAATATTTACCGCTTTGTAGGGTAAGACTTTGGAGGGGTGGCGATGATTCACGAAGTTTTGACGATTCAGACGCCGGGGGAATCGGAAGCAGGCCGGCTGTATACATATTTTTGGTCCCCCAGCCGGGAGCTGGATTATGGAAATAAGAGGCCTGTGATTCTCCTGTGCCCGGGAGGCGCCTATGAGAGAACTTCTGATGTAGAGGCGGAGGGGATCGCTCTCCGTTTTATGTCCATGGGATACCACACAGCCGTTCTGCGCTATAGCTGCGGGAAAGGGATTCATTATCCGACGGCCCTGCTTCAGCTCGCGGCCTCGGTCGCTCTCCTGAGGGAGCGGGCTGATGAGTGGGGGATTCTGAAAGACCAGATTATCGTTCAGGGAAGCTCTGCAGGCGGTCACTTGGCAGCCTGTCTTGCCGTGTTCTGGAAAAAGGATCGGGAACTTGCCGGAAGACTGGGAAAAACGTCTGAAGATATCCGCCCAAACGGGCTGATGCTCAGCTATCCGGTCATTACTTCCGGGGAATTTGCCCACAAGGGCAGCTTTCACAACCTGTTGGGAGACCGGTATGAGGAAATGAAAGATAGGATGTCTCTGGAGAAGCAGGTGAGCAGCGATGTCCCGCCGGTTTTTCTGTGGCACACTCTGGCTGACGGGACGGTCCCGGCAGAAAATTCTCTCCTTTTCTTAGGTGCCCTGAGAAAAGCTGGGGTGCCTGCAGAGTTTCACCTGTTTCCGGAGGGGAAGCACGGCCTTGGACTTGCCGACCGGATGACATCGAAAAACGGATCGGTTGAGAAGCCGCTGGCCTGCAGTGTTTGGCCGGAACTGGGACAAACCTGGCTGGATCATTTCTTTCCATGGTACGGGGCGGGAAAATCCAACCAAGTTTGACTATTTATGCTATCCGGCCGATTCTGGCCGGATAGGAGGAACTATTTGTTTTGCTGCTCCCAGAGCCGTTCGCGGTAAGCTTTGGGGGAGACACCGACATACTTGTTAAATACCCGGATAAAGCTATTGGAGGAGTTGAACCCTACCATGGCGCTCAACTCCACAATTTTGACGGAAGGATTTTTCTTTAAAATTTCTTTTGACTTTTCTATGCGGTAACGGTTGAGAAAGTCTTTAAAATTGTTATCGCTTAATTCTTTAAACAAGATGCCGCAGTATTTGGGAGAGATATTGACATAATCTGCCAGATCGGTCAGCATGATGTTATCCCAGTAATTTTCATAAATATATCCCAACATCTTATCTAAAAGTTCATGATCGCGGCTGCTGTCTCTCTGATTGATTGCCTGGATAATTTCTTCCAGCAGTTCCTTAATCTGGAGATAAACGGCGGAGTCATTCCAGTGATTGTAGAGGTATTTGTAGTCAACCTGTTTGCCCAGCAATTCTTCCGGTGTGGTTTTTAATTCCTGAAAGATTCTTGACAGAGTCCCGATCAGGGCATAGATCAGATTCTGGAGAGTTTCTTTGGACAGATCCTTAGCCCGTATATTTTCCCGGATTACGTTTTCAAAAATGGTAATAGCCTCTTCCCGGCCATCCAGAGCACATTGTATCAGCCGATTTTCTGTCTCCAGGGGATAGGAGTAAGTCACGGCGTCAATAGAAGAGATTTCTTCGTACGTGATCAGCCGGGATTTTGCATGAAAATACCGAAATTCCAGTATGCGAAGCGCCTCCTGATAGCAGAGGTGAAGCTGGTTCAGGCCCTTGTGAACATTGGATAATACAATCCGATAGTCGGATTCTGCCAGAGAGTCATTGCTTTCCATAGAGCGGAGAAGAGACGACAGGATGGATTTTCCCCCTTCTAAAGAGGGAACCTGGAGTATGAGAGCATACCGGTTATAATCAAGATTAATATAAATTAAATCATCTCTGCGGGCAGCCATGTCACAGGCAATGCTTTTCTGCAGGGAAATGACCTGAAATGCATAATCGTCTTCCGCAGAGAACGTCTCTCCGATGGCAACACAGTAGTCTGAGTCAGGCGCTTCAAACTGCTCAGGGTGAAATGCCGCAGGATTGTTTGAAAAAAGGAGCTCTTTGTAAGATTGATTTGACATGAGAAAATTATTTTCTTCCACTGCGGTGTGGAGAAGATTTCCCAACTCCGTAATTTTTTCCATATTCGTGCGGATGATCTGAAATTCATCTACAGACGTATTTCCGGCTGGTTCGGCCATTCCGGAAGACTCAAACAGTTCCTCCATAGGATGGTACAGACGCTCTACCATGCAATAACTGAGGAAGAGAAAAAGGGCGATAATAAGAAATACGACGAGGGTAAATACTGCAATGGTGCCTGTGTGAAGAGATTTCGGCGGATATACAGACGCAATCTGCCATTGCAGAGGCGAAATCGTCGAGACAACAAGATAATGACCGTTGTCCATCTGGGGGGTGCTGTATGCGGCGATGTCTTCGCTTGCCAGTAAGCGCCGGTAATAGGAAACGCTTTCCTCTCGGACTGACTCGTCCACGGAAGAAAAAGCGAGAATCCTGTCAGCATTAAAAATAAAAAAAGATTCTGCCAGAGGATCGCTAATAAAAGTTTCTATAGGAATAGAAACAAACAGAAGGACAGGATTCTGCTTTCCAATGTCTTTTAAAATGTAATGGAAAGCCGTTAATTGCCCTGTTTCACTGTCGTAATGAGGCAAAAGGTAGGGCTGATTGTGATCCTGAAAATATTCGATAATTTTCAGATACTCTTTCTCTGGAATCTGTTCGGCACTGCAATATTTCTCGACATTCACGGAACCGCTGGAAGTCAGAACCATATCGGTTATGGTGCCGTTAAAGCTGCGGGGGTTTAACGGTGTGGCGGCAAACTGGTATTCTATTTGAAGAATGTCAGTGGTAGACTGCCGCAGCCGTTTCCCCGCGCTGATAGCATGAAAATAGAATTCCTGCAGGGAGGAAGAATCGGCCCATTGTATTAATTCTCCGCTTTTTAGGCATTCATTGACGGCCCGCAGAATGATACTGGCGGATACCGTAAAACTACTTTCCTGAGAATGGGCAGTTTGCTCAACGTAATGGCGGTAATCGGATGCAGACTGACGTTTTAAAAACACTCCTGTCAGGATACAGAGAATGGATGCCGTTGTGATGGCAGCGGCAAATAAGAAGCGGTAAAGCCTTTTTTTGTAGGTTCCAACAGAATGCATATAAATCAGTCCTTTTCCAAGTTTGCGGCCCATCAGGCCTGCTGGCCTGCCGCTTTTGCCTTTATGGAGATGGCGTACTCCTCAACAGCACTCAATCCCTGATGGTTTTGATATCCCAGAGGGTGATGGCGGTATGCGGAGGTATCCGACACGGCAAGACGCAGAAAATCATCGCTGGTTTTTACGAGATGGTCTGCCAGCTTTCTCCGGTAGCTTTCTAAGACCAGAGAATATTCGGGGAGCCGGGCGAGATTTTTTGTTTCCAACCTGTCTGATTGCAGATCAAACAGTTCTTCACTGTCTGGCTCCAGATAGCATGTATATTTGTAATTTTCATCACAGATCATACGTCCGGGAACGGTATAATCTCTAAATTCATCGTGCCATTCAGCGGCAATGTAAGAATTGCCGGTAGCTTCTGAAGATCCGGTAAGGGCATCGGCCAGGCTGATTCCGGAGAGGGTTCCGGGGACTGGGAGGGAAGCGTAGTCCAGCATCGTCGGCAGCAGATCCAGAAGGGAAGCGACGCCTGTTATTCGCTTCCCGGCAGGGATTCCAGGACCGCTTACCAGGAAGGGAACACGGTTGCTTTCTTCATAAAAGACGCCGTACTTTGTTACCATTCTGTGAGCGGCCATTCCTTCTCCGTGATCGGAAAAAAAGATAACTGCTGTATTGCCGGCATTTTTGCCTGCTTCCAGGGCGGAGAGAATTTCTCCGATCTGGCGGTCTACAGTGGATAAATAATGATAATAAGCGTACAGATAATACTGGTAATCAAGAGGTGTCCAGTGGGAAGCGTGGCGCAGCCTTCTGTGGGCACAGCAGAGGTACTGGATAAAGGGCGGCCGGTTCCCAATATCATCAAATTCAAAATTTTCCGGCAGCGGCGGGAGACTGCGCTCTAAAGGAAAGGTATCAGGGTGACAGCCATCCCGCATTTCGCCAATATAAGAGCAAATGTTGTGAGGATTCTGCAGGTCAGCTACGGCTAAGAAGGGCTGGCCGCAGGAATTCGCCTCGGTGGACAGCCAACGAACGGCTTTTTGTGTCGTGTCGATATCCAGGAAGGTCTCGTAGTCATAATTAATAGAAGGATTCTCTCGGGGAATCTTGACTTCTTCTGACGGAACAATCTGGAATCCTTTTAGTGCACCGTAGTCGTGGGTCTTGCCAAAATGGACACACCGGTAGCCTGCTTCTGAAAAAAGCTGTCCCATAGTCGGCAGCGTTTCTGAAAGTGACGCCATGATTTCTGGTTCCCCCGAATGGGGCTGTTCCCGGAATCGGGGAACCTGCTGAAGCGGGAGATTAGTGCGAACACCGGTCTCGTGGGGATAGCGGGAGGTCCAGAAGGATGCCCGTGCCGGCTGACAGAGAGGACAGGGGGTATATGTATATTCAAAAATTGCTGATTTTTCCGCCAGACGATCCAGGTTAGGGGTATGGGAATAAGAATTTCCATAAAAACTAAGTGCAGATGCGGAAAGCTGATCGCAGAGAATCAACAGAAAATTTGTTCGGTTCATATGATAGCTCCTTTGCGTAAAATAATTGGTGATTTGTGTGAACTTTTCTAAAAATATAGTATAAAATATATGAAAAATCAATAGAATATTGCTCTTTGGTGATACACTTGAAAAATGGTGATGGGCAATCCGGCAATGTGTCAGCCTTTTGGAAACAGAAGATTTACCAGAGAACATTTCTGTTTTACAGTATAGACACAAACGATGGAGCGCGCCATCAGACAAAACGCAATGAAAAAGGAGGAATGCCCGAATGCAAAAAAGGGAAATCCGGAAGGAGAGAAAAAAGGGGCATACTATAAAGAGCAATATAAAAAGTATAGGAAAGAATTACCAACTTTATCTTCTTCTGCTTCCGGGTCTGCTGTGGTTCTTGGCATTTGCCTACAAACCTATGGCCGGTTTGCGGATCGCATTTTACGATTATAATATCTTCCGGGGATTTGACGGGAGCGAATTTGTAGGCCTGAAAAATTTTGTAGATTTTCTCAGCGGTCGTGATTTCCTCAGAGTGTTTAAAAATACCCTGATGATTTCTTTTTGGCAGATCGTGGTGTGCTTCCCCGTTCCGATCTTGTTGGCAATCTGTGTGACGGAAATGAAGAACAAGGCGATCAGTAAGCTTACACAGACAGCGACCTTGCTGCCCCATTTTATTTCAGTCGTGGTAGTTTGCGGAATGGTTGTCAACTTTCTGTCGCCTAGCACGGGAATCATCAACCTGATATTGACCAAACTGGGCTTTGAACCCATCTATTTTATGGTACAGCCTCAATATTTCAGAGGAATTTATACAGGAATGACCCTGTGGCAGAATGCCGGCTTTAACGCCCTGGTTTTTATCGCTGCTATTATGGGAATTGACCCGCAGCTTTATGAAGCAGCTACGGTAGACGGAGCCGGCAGATTCCAGAAGATACGCCATATTACCATTCCCGCGATTATGCCGACTGTGGTTACAATGTTGGTTTTGAATGTTGGAAAAATGGTAAAAGTAGGGTACGAAGCAATCCTGCTGCTGTATCAGCCCTCTACGTATGCGACAGCAGATGTCATTGCAACTTACTCTTACCGGCTGGGATTCGAGAATGGAAATTACGGTCTGGCGACCGCTGTGGGAATGTTTGAAGCGGTTATTGCCTTGGTTCTGGTAACACTTTCAAATCGGATCAGCCGCAAGCTGACAGACACAGCGCTGTGGTAAGGAGGGGCCATGAAGAAAAAAAAGGAACAAGGCCGGGTCATAGGAACCGGAGAACGGATTTTTAATGTAGGCATGGCTGTCCTGGGTATTCTGATTTCCGTGGTAGCTTTATATCCGATTTATTATGTACTAATTGCATCTTTCAGCCGTCCTCTTTACGTAGAAAACGGTTCTGTGATGTTTGCGATCAAGGGTTTTACGTTGGAAAGTTACCGCCAGGCAGCAGCAAAACCGGGAATTTGGATGGCGTATGCCAATACGATTTTTTATACGGTGGCCGGCGTGGCCGTAAATATGGCATTTACTACAACAATGGCCTACGCCCTGTCGAAGAAGAAATTGGTGTTCAGAAAGTTTTTTACGCTGCTCACGATTTTTACGATGTGGTTCAATGCAGGAATTATCCCTACATACCTGAATTTCAGGGCTTTTGGGCTTTTGGACACCAGGACGGCAATTATCCTGGGATTTGCGGTCAACACGTATAACCTGATTATCATGAAGAGCTTTTTTGAACAGGTTCCCTACGAGCTGGAAGAAGCCGCGTTCATAGACGGAGCGAATCACTTCACGGTATTTTTTAAGATCTATCTGCCGCTTTCCAAGCCGGCACTGGCGACGGTGGGATTGTTTTATGCGGTAAACCGCTGGAACGGATATTTTTGGCCTATGCAGCTTTTAAATGATGAGACGAAGGTGCCGCTTCAAGTTCACTTAAAGAAAATGATTGTGGACCGGGTCGCCAATGCGGCTGATGCGGCGCTGGTAACGCCGGATTCTCTCAGCTCCCCTACTACCGTTATTTATGCGATGATCATCATAGCGATCATACCGATGCTGGTGGTATTCCCGTTTGTACAGAAATATTTTAAGACAGGTCTTACGGTAGGCGGTGTAAAAGGCTGAGGAACCCGCCGGGGATGGTGTAAACAAACAGAAATAGAATGAAAAGGAGAAGGAAGATGAAAAAGAAAACAGCAGTGACACTATTGACAGCAGCGTGCGTCCTTGTGGGATGCAGCAGTGCAGGTTCTCAGACGGCTGAAAGCTCTCAACCCGCTTCCAGCCAGGCGGAGGCTGGTAGCGAGGGAACAGAGGCGGCCCAGGAAGAATTGGAGGGAAGCCTGATCAGCGCAGAACCCAAGGAGTTCACGATCTTTTTGAATTTTAATAACATGCCTTTTGATTCCTCCTGGCAGGTTTGGCAGGAAGCGGCAAAAAGGACAAATATCAGTTTAAAAGGGACGATTTCCCTGACGAATTCCAACGAGGAAGAGGCATTTAACCTGATGTTAAGCTCCGGGCAGCTTGCCGATATTATCGGATATGTGGATACGACTGAGATGGAAAAACTGGGGCGGGACGGCGGCCTGATCCCGCTGAACGACCTGATCGATCAGTATGCGCCCCACATTAAGCAGGCCATGGAAGAGGATCCCAGGTTCCTCCAGGCGGCGACGTCGCTGGATGGAAATATTTATTATATTCCCAAAAACCAGGAACTGCTTTCCGCCGAATACTGGTGGATCCGCAAAGACTGGCTGGACAAGCTGGGGCTGGAAGTTCCGACCACGGTAGATGAGCTGCATGATGTTCTGTATGCTTTCAGGACTCAGGATCCCAACGGGAACGGGCTGC
Source organism: uncultured Lachnospiraceae bacterium (assembly GCA_904395885.1). GTDB lineage: Bacteria > Bacillota > Clostridia > Lachnospirales > Lachnospiraceae > UMGS1370. The sequence continues at coordinate 80,444 of CAJFOF010000008.1, read as the reverse complement.
AGGATGAGATTCCGCTGTTTGACCGGGCGGGATGGAAAATGCCGGAAGAATATCTGTATCTGTGGGATACCAGCACTACGTTTTATCCCAGGGACGGCAAGATGACCTTTGAACCACTGGAAGAAAATTTCAAGGACGGTGTGCGCGGAATGATTCAGTGGTACGCAGAGGGAATTATTGATCCCGAAATCTTCACCAGAGGAGCCTCCGGAAGAGACACTCTTCTCAGCGGAAACCTGGGCGGCTGTACCCACGATTGGGTCAGCGCAGGCAACTACAATACATCTCTGGCGGAATCGATTCCAGGATTTGAAATGGTACCGTTTGCACCGCCTGCAGACCAGCACGGGGTAGTAAAAGAGAGAGTGAGCCGCTATCCGGGAGCCGGATGGGGAATTTCTTCTCAGTGCGAAGATCCGGTTACGGTTATTAAATTTATGGACTATTTCTTCACAGAGGAAGGCGATGAGCTGATCAACTGGGGCATCGAAGGGGATACCTACACAAAGGATGCCGATGGAACCAAGCACTTTACAGATAAAGTTCTTCAGTCTGAACTGACTCCCATTGGATATCTCCGCTCTATCGGAGCTCAGTATCGTATCGGAATGTGCCAGGACGGAGAGTACGAGAAAGCAACTATGACGGATATTGGAAGAGAGGCCAGCGAGCTGTACGATTCTCATCCCGAATGGTTCGGAGAAGACATGCCTCCCTACGCAGACGGAGAATTGGAACTGAAATATACGGCAGAGGTAACGACCGAATATCAGAATTTAATGGCAAGCATTCAGCCTTATGTGGAAGAAAAATTCCAGTCATGGGTTCTGGGGGTTGCTGATTTTGAAGCAGAGTACGATGAATTTGTAGAAGAGCTGAAGGCCAGGGGTATCGACAGAGCTTTGGAGATCAATCAGGAGGCCTATGAAACGTATTTAAACAATTCTAGTATGAGTACTTCTGAATAATGAGGATGGCCGGTGGGTTCTATGAGGAATCCACCGGTTTTGCTTCATAGGAAACTGCTTGGTTAAAATTTTACTGAAAGGAGAATTGTATGGAACGGAAAAATCTGATCTATATTTTTGCAGACCAGTGGAGGGCGCAGGCCATAGGCGCAGCGGGGGCAGACCCGGTGGTCACTCCCAATATGGATGCATTTGCGGCGCAGAGCATGGAATGCACGAATGCGGTCAGCACCTATCCTCTCTGCTCCCCGCACCGGGCATCTCTTCTCACAGGCAAATATCCTCAGAGCTGCGGAATGTGGACAAATTGCAAGACAGGGCTGGATGATGTGATTATGCTGCGCCCTCAGGAAGTAACAATATCAGATGTGCTGTGGAAGGCTGGCTATGACACAGCCTACATTGGGAAATGGCATTTAGACGGGAGCGAGGAGAACTTTTATTGCAGCCCGTCTTCCGGGGCGAAGAGCTGGGACGCTTATACACCGCCGGGAGAGCGGCGCCATCATTTTCGCTATTGGGTTTCTTATGGGGCTATGGACAGCCATATGGCACCTCACTACTGGAAAAACACAGCCGATATGGTGACGCCGAACCGGTGGTCCCCGGAATACGAGACAGACATAGCCTTGGAGTATTTGAAAAAACGGCCCCAGGAAGTCCCGTTCTGCCTGTTTTTATCCTGGAATCCGCCGCACCCGCCTTACGATCAGGTCCCGGAAAAGTATCTGGATCTATACAGAGAGAAAACGTTGCCTGACAGGGAAAATGTGCCGGAAGAATGGAAACAGGACGCCGCCTTTCAGCAGAAAAAGAAGGAATATTTTGCAGCGGTGAGCGGCCTGGATGAACAATTTGGCAGACTTATGGACTATCTGAAAGAGAGCGGGCTAGAGAAGGATACCCTGATCGTCCTCTCGGCAGATCACGGAGACTGCATGGGCTCTCACGGCCGCTATGGGAAAAACATCTGGTATGAGGAATCTATCAGAATTCCTCTGTATTTCAGAGGGGCCGGGATATCTCCGGGAAAGACGGATGTTCTCCTCGCAAGCCAGGATCACATGCCCACGATCTTAGAGCTGCTGGGCATCCCGGTGCCCAATACCGTGGAAGGGAAGGGGCTGAGTACCTTTATTGTGAACGGACAGAAGGGGGAGAAAAAGGGAGAAGAGAATGCCGATGAGCCGGAACACGCATTTTTGTGTATGATGCCAGGGATGCCGGAACTGGTGGCGCCCTACAGGAAACTGGGTCTGGAACCGCGGGCCTTTGGCTGGAGAGGAATCCGAACCAAAACCCATACATATATCATTGACCGGGGCTGCTCGCCGGGGCAGACGGCAAAGCGTCTTCTCTATGACAATGAGAATGATCCGTATCAGATGCAGCCCCGAAAGATCTGCCAAGGAGATCCGGAGGCTGCATACTGGGACGGCATTATAAAAGAATATCTGAGAGTCCTGAGAGATCCTTTCTTTATGGAATGATCAGTTGCCTGATTAGAAATCAGGATTTCGGTAGATGGTCTCGCCCTCTTTGATGGTCTCAATTACCGGAATGTGCCGGATAGCTTCGGGAGAAACTTCCAGCGGGTTGTCTCCGAGAATCACCAGGTCGGCCAGCTTGCCGGGGGCCAGGCTTCCCTTTCTATCCTCCTCAAAGTACTGGTAAGCGGCGTTGATTGTAACGCCCTTTAAGGCATCCAGGGCGGAGATGCGCTGGTCTGGTCCCAGCGGAATCCCGGACCGGGTGAGGCGGTTGACCGCGCACCAGACAGTTTCAAGCATGTTTGGCTCGAGAACAGGGCTGTCCTGGTGGAAGGTGTAAGGAATATCCAGGGCCTTTGCACTGGAGGCGGGGCTGATTGCAGAGGCCCTCTCCATACCGAAATTCCGGATATGGGTATCGCCCCAGTAATACACGTGAGCGATAAAGAAAGAAGGAATCAAACCGAGTTCTGCGGCTCTGGCAAGCTGGTCAGCGCCGATGAGCTGGGCATGGATGATGACCGGGCGGAGCGGAGCCGTAAATTCTTTTGGGGAAACGGCTCCGCTTTCTTTATAAGCGGTTTCAAAAGCGCGGAGATACTGTTCCGCTGCTGCGTCCCCGTTACAGTGGGCCAGGAGCTGGAGTCCCTGATCAGCCGCCATCTTTACAGCAGCGAGGACTGCTTCATCGCTCATGGTGCCGTAACCGCAGTAATCAGTTTGGCCAGAGCTGTCAGGCAGATAGGGAGCCCGCATCCAGGCGGTTCGCCCCTGGGGGGAACCGTCCAGAAAGATCTTGTAGCCGCCGATCTTAAAGCGGCTTTGATAAGTTTTGATACAATGGGAAAATTCTTTCATAAATCCTTGGCTGTTTTCTGCGCCGGGATAGCCTACCAGATCCAGTTTCAGCAGGTGATTGCCCAGGAGCATTTTATAGAGCGGAACCATCTGATCTACGATCATTCCGTCCTGTATGGTGGTGATGCCGTAGGAAGCGTACCGATCCTGGACTTTCTGAAAAGCTCCTGTCAGATCGTCGAGGGAGGGCGAAGGGGCTTTTTTCAGATATTCCATGAAGGCATTTTCCTCCATATATCCAGTCAGCTCTCCGTCCTTTACGCCGATCAGGCCGCCCGAAGGAGAAGGAGTCTGGGGCGTCACCCCCAATTCATCAAGAGCGAGGGTATTAAAGACGCCGAGATGGCCGGAGCGGTGCTGGACTAAAAGAGGATTGGAAGGAGCCGCTTCGTCCAGATCCCATCGGGTGAGGTGGCGGTTCTCTGCAAGAAGATTGTGGTCGTACCCCCTGGCGATCAGCCACTGGCCAGGTGCAGTGTGGTTCCCGCGAATAAATTCCCGGATTCGGTCCTGGATCTCCGGTATGCTTTCCGTCTCATCCAGGGGAATTTGCAGGAGGGAGCTGGCGTACTGGGAAAAATGGCTGTGAGGATCCAAAAAAGCGGGCAGCAGGGTACAGCCTTTCAGATCTCTGTATTCTACCTGGCGGGCGTCGTCCACGGGCAGGGATGCGATCAATCCCTTCAGCTCGTCGAAGCTGCCGACAGCCTCAATTTTTCCGCCTTTCACTAAAAGAGCATCGGCATAAAGCGGCTCTTCCATTGTGATGACAGGGCCGCCGTAATATAAGGTGCGTTTTGCCATAACGGTTCTCCTTTCAGTTTGGATTTTAGTATTTGTAATCTTAATCTTTTCCATTCTAAGAAGTACTTAGAAATCCATTTGCTCTATTGTAGCATTTTTTATAGAAGGGTGAAATGAGGACTTGACAAAAAAAGGCGGATTGATTACTGTTAGCGTCAGAGTACAGGAACGCTTAAGAAAATCTTGACAAAAAAGAATTCGGGGAGACAGAATTGGCTGAACGATTAAAAAGACAAGAACTTGATATTTTGCAGACATCGGCCCTCTTTCGGGGGATTGCCAGGGAGGATATTTTGAAGATGGCAGACTGTCTGGGGGCTTATGTGAAAAAGATTCCCGGGGAGGGAGCCGTGTTCCGCGCCGGCGACAGGGTGGAGGAGATCGGGCTGGTGCTGTCCGGCGGTGTGAGAATGGAGGAAAATGATATCTGGGGAAACCGGAACATCATCGGCCGGGCCGGCCCCGGGGATGTGTTTGCAGAGACCTATGCCTGCATCGGGAAGGAGCCGCTGATGGTGGATGTGATCGCGGAGCGGCCCTGCGAGATTCTTTTCCTGAAACTGCAGAAAATGCTGACCACCTGTCCGGCAAGCTGCGGATTTCACAGCGAACTGATCCGCAACCTGACGGTCGTCCTGGCAGAAAAAAATCTGGGCCTGACGAGAAAAATCCGCCTGATCACACCACGCTCCCTGCGGGAGCGGGTTTTGGTCTATCTCTCCCAGGAGGCGCTGAGGCAGGGGAAGGACGAGATCACAATCCCCTTCAACCGCCAGCAGATGGCGGATTTCCTCAATGTGGACCGGAGCGCTCTGTCCGGGGAACTGTCGAAAATGCAGAAAGAAGGGCTGATCAAGTATCACAAGAACAGATTTGTTCTCCATACGATCAGCCCTAAAGCAGATTAATTGGATTTTACTTCTTTCCAGAGTTCGTTATACAGAGCATCGGCCTCGTCTCCCAGATATTGGAAGACCTCGCAGTTTGCCAATTTGTCTGTATCCGGGAAGACGGCTTCATTGTTCTGAATATCCTCGTCCAAAAGTTCCTTGGCTGCCTTGTTGGGGGTTGAGTAGGTGATGTAGTCAAAATTCATTTTGGCGATGTCAGGACGGCAGAGGAAATCGATCCATTTTTCCGCATTTTCTTTGTTGCGGGCATTGGCAGGAATGACCCAGGAATCCAGCCACAGGTTGGTGCCTTCCTCAGGAATGACGTATTCCAGGCTGTAGTCCAGCCCCAGATTCTCTACTTCTTCCTGAATGAAGAGCATCTCTCCGGAATAGATAACGCCGATGGCTGCCTCGCCTCCGATCATCTTGTCCCGGACCTGGTCGATGACGTAGGCCTGGACCAGAGGCTTCTGACGGATCAGAAGATCCCTCGCCTGGGACAGCTCTGTCTCATCTACCGTGTTCATGGAATATCCCAGAGATTTCAGCGCCACCATAAAGGCGTCCCGGACGGAATCTTGCATCAGGATCTCGCCTTCATAGGCGGGATTCCACAGGTCTGACCATTTTGTGGGGACGGGCAGCCCTCTCTCCTCGATGATCTTGGTGTTGTAGAGAATTCCCACGGTTCCCCAGGTGTACGGCACAGAGTAGCGGTTCTGGGGATCGAAACTCCTGGACTGCTCCATAAAGGTCTCGTCAATGTTGGAGATATTGGGAATATTGTCAAAATTGATCTCAGCCAGGAGGCCGTTCTCCGCCATCTTCTGAATCATGTAGTCTGAAGGACAGACAACATCGTACTGGACGGCCCCCGCCTCGATGACCGGGTACATCTCTTCGTTGGTCTCAAACATGTCGTAGGTGACATGGATTCCGGTCTCTTCCTCGAAGAGCTCGATCACTTCCGGGTCAATGTACTCTCCCCAGTTATATACATACAGCTCATCAGAATGGCTGGAGGTATACTTTTTGTATGTGGCAAAGGATACCGAGGCCACGATAGTGAAGGCGGCCAGAACCAGGATCCCCTTGCGGATATTGTTGTTCCTGCGCCTTTTTTTCATGGCTGCCGCTGCTTTTGCCGTCGGGATCCCGGTCTGGTTTTCCGGCGCAAAGTTGGTGATCAGCAGGAGCACCAGAACAGTAACAAAAATCACTGTGGACAGGGCGTACATGGACGGCTGAATGCCCCGGCGAACCTCGCTGTAGATCAGGGTGGACAGGGTATTGATTCCGGCTCCTCTGGTAAAATGGGTGATGATAAAGTCGTCCAGCGACATGGTGAAAGCCATCAGAAAGCCGGAGAGGATCCCCGGGAAAATATCCGGGAACACCACTTTGAAGAAGGCCTGGAGGGGCGTCGCCCCCAGATCCTGGGCCGCCTCATAGGCAGACTGGTCGGTCTGCTTCAGCTTTGGCATAACATTCAGCACCACATAGGGAATGTTGAAGGTAATGTGAGCCAGAAGGATTGTCTTAAACCCCAGGCTGATGCCAAAGGCGATAAAGACCAGCATCAGGGAGATGCCGGTGACGATCTCAGAGTTCAGCATGGGAATATTGTTCAGCCCGATGGTGATGGTGCGGGGCAGCTTTTTCATGCGGTTGATGCCAATGGCGGCGATGGTGCCGATGATGGAAGCGATCAGGGCCGACAAAAAGGCGATGATCAGAGTGTAGTAGAGGGCATCCATGATGGAGGAGCTCTCAAACATCTGGCCGTACCATTTGAGGGTAAAGCCGCCCCACTGGGTCCTGGATTTGGAATTATTGAAGGAGAGGACCATCATCGTAAAGATGGGGGCGTATAAAAAGAGCAGAATAATCACCAGATAGAAATCTTCCAGCCATTTCTTTCGTTTCTTCGTTTTCATCAGAGCGCATTTCCCTCCCCGTTTTTATCGTATTTGGCGATCAGGGCCATGCTGATGAGGATAAACACCATCAGCACCAGAGACAGGCCCGAACCTAAGTGCCAGTTGCTTCCCCGGGTAAATTCCTGTTCAATGACGTTGCCGATCAGGAGAATCTTGCTGCCGCCCAGGAGGTTGGAGATGACAAATGTGGTCAGGGCGGGGACAAACACCATGGTGATGCCGCTGATGATCCCGGGGACGCTCAGGGGCAGCCAGATGTGGAGAAAGGTCTGGACGCTGTTGGCTCCCAGGTCTTTTGCCGCATTGATGGTATTGTCATCGATCTTCATCAGAATGTTGTAAATAGGCAGCACCATAAAAGGCAGAAAGTTGTATACCATACCCAGGATAATAGCCCCGGGCGTATTGATGATGGAGATGCCGGGAAGCCCCAGGGCAGACAGAATGCCGTTGATGACGCCGCTTTTTTCCAGCAGGGTCTGCCAGGCCAGGGTTCTCAGCAGAAAGTTCATCCACATTGGAAGGATGAAAATAAACACGATAAAGCTGCCGGCGCCGACGCCTTTCTTCCGTAGGATCATAGCCAGGGGGTAGGCCAGCAGAAGACAGATGACCGTGCTGGCCAGGGAGAGGGCCAGGGACAGAAAGAGAGCCTTGGCGTGCTCCGGCGTGGCGATGGAGAGCACATTTTCCAGGGTGAAGGCACCGGTCTTGTCGGTGAGGCCGTAGTAGACGATCAGGGCCAGGGGGATGACGGTGAAGCCGATCATCCATACAATATAGGGAAATGCCAGATATTTGGTTTTCGGACTATTCATTGACTCCCAGCGCCTCCTCATCCTCGGATTCCGGCTTGTTCATGATCTGGATATCAAAGGGATCCACGTGGATTCCCACTTTCTGGCCCACCGGAAACATATCGGTGCTGTGGACCAGCCACTCAAAGCCGTCCGTTGTGGTGACCTCCATCTCATAGTGGACGCCCTTAAAGATCAGGTGGGTCACAATGCCGTCCAGGCTTCCCTCGCCGGGTTTCACCAGGTCGATATCTTCAGGGCGGATGACCACATCCACCGGGACATTCTGGCCAAAGCCCTTGTCTACACAGGGGAATTTGGCTCCGAAGATCTCCACAAGCTCATCGCGTACCATAGTGCCGTTTACAATGTTGCTCTCCCCGATAAAGTCTGCCACAAAGGCGTTTTCCGGCTCATTGTAGATCTGCTCCGGGGAGCCCATCTGCTGGATATATCCCTGGTTCATGACCACGATGGTATCAGACATGGTCAGGGCTTCCTCCTGGTCATGGGTGACATAGATGAAGGTAATGCCCAACTCATTTTTCAGCCGGATCAGCTCATACTGCATGTCCTGGCGCAGCTTCAGGTCCAGGGCGCCCAGGGGTTCGTCCAGGAGAAGCAGCTTGGGTTCATTGACAATGGCTCTGGCGATGGCGATCCGCTGCTGCTGGCCGCCGCTGAGAGAATCGATGCTGCGGTTCTCAAAACCGTCCAGATTTACCAGTTTTAAAGCATATTTAATCTTGTCCTGGATGTAGGATTTGGATTTTCCTTTAATTTTAAGGCCAAAGGCAATATTTTCCGCAATATTCATGTGGGGAAACAGGGCATACTTCTGGAATACCGTGTTAAGCTGCCTTTTGTTAGGCGGGAGCTTGGTGATATCACTGCCGCTGAAAATTACCTTCCCCTTGTCGGGGCGCTCAAAACCGCCGATGATCCTGAGGGTCGTGGTTTTTCCGCAGCCGCTGGGGCCCAGGAGAGTGACAAAGGTGTTTTCCTGTACAGATAGATTCAGGTCATCCAGGACGATGTCACCGTCAAAACTTTTGCTGATATTTACCAGATCAATGAGTGGCTGATTCATGGCATTTCCTCCTAAATGTGTATCGCTGCATTAAAAACTGGGGGGAGAGCTGACCCAGAGGACGACGGCGCCCGTTTTGCTTGTCAGGTAATGAGGCTTGTCGCTGGAAAAATAGAAAGCCTCCCCTTTTTTTGCTTTGTAGACCCGGCTGCCCAGATGAATGGTCACAGACCCCTGCAGAACATAACCCCATTCCTCCCCTTCATGGGGATTATCCGGATAGGTGGAGCCGCCGGCCTTCAGGGTCAGAAGAATGGGTTCCATAGAGTTTTTCTGGGCGTTGGGTACAATCCATTGGACCGTATTGAGCAGCTCGGAATCCTGTTTTTCAAAGAAGTCATTTTTCCCGAAAACAATCTGCTCTTCGGTTTCTTCCTGGAAAAATTCTCCAATGGAAGTTCCCAGGCACTGAAGGATGTCCATCAGCGTCGCTATGGAAGGGGAAGTCAGGTCCCGCTCCACCTGGGAGATAAAACCCTTGGACAGCTCGGCCCTGTCGGCCAGCTCCTCCTGGGTCAGGCCCTTTACGATTCGCAGCTCTCTGATTTTTTCGCCAATCTGCATGAAAGATACTCCTAAAAATTCTAAGTTTAAAGTTTACTAATACTAAACAGCGCAAGGGACATTATACTATCAATTCTGCATATGTCAATAGTTTTTTCTCTGGCATTTACATGGAAACTATGGTATGATAAAACCAGCTTGCTGAAACAACGGCAAAACAGGAGGGAATTTGTGATGGAAGGGACGTACATGGCTTACGTAGGATCCTATTCTTATACGGGAAAAGCCAAGGGAGTTACTGTATACGATGTGGATGTGGAGAAGGGAAGATTTGAAAAGCGCTGCGAAGTTGAGGTAAATAACTCCTCATATGTGATCGTATCCAACAGCGGGAAGACATTATATTCGATCGCAGATGAAGGGGTCGTTTCTTTCCGCATTCTGGAGAACGGGGCACTGACCCGGCTGAACAGTGCAAATATTAAAGGAATGAGAGGCTGTCACCTGTCTACGGATGCGGAGGATAAGTATCTGTTTGTATCCGGGTACCATGACGGCAAGGCAACGATTTTGAAGCTGAATCCTGACGGGTCCATAGGACGGATTGTGGACGGCGTATTTCACAAGGGCTACGGCAGCGTGGCTGAACGGAACTTCCGTCCCCATATTAGCTGCACAAGAAGGACGCCGGATGGAAAGTTTGTTATGGTGGCAGATCTGGGAATTGACCAGGTAAAGATATACCGTTTTAATGAGAGAGAAGAAAAACTGATCCAGGTTGACGCTATCCGTTGCGATCTGGAATCCGCGCCGCGGCACTTCAGATTCAGTTCTGACGGCCGTTTTATTTACCTGATGTATGAGCTGAAGAATGTAATCGATGTCTTTACTTATGAGACGGGAGAACGCGCGCCGAAGATTGAGAAAATCCAGACGATTTCCACAGTAAATCATGTAAAGGATGAAGGCCTTTTGACGGCTGCATGCGCTATGAGGCTGTCTTACGATGAGAAGTACGTGTACTGCACCAACGCCGGGGACAATGTGCTGACGGTATACAGCCGGGATGCTGAGACCGGACTTCTGGAGGATCTGTTCAGCCTTCCTATCAGCGGCGTATATCCGAAAGACATTGCAATCTTTCCGGATCAGCAGCATGTGGCATCGCTCAACCACGAAAGTGGGACGATCACATTCTTTAAAATCGACTATGAAAAGAAACAGATGGTGATGAGCAGCCGCAGCATTGAAATTAACGAGCCTAACTGCTGTGCGCTGGTTCGTGTGAGATAAAAAGTTAGGGTTCAGATGACAGCGAGGAGACGAGACAATGGCAGGTTCAACCTTTGGAACGATATGGAAAATTACAACCTGGGGGGAGTCCCACGGCAAGGGGATCGGTGTGGTGATTGACGGATGTCCGTCAGGCCTTCCTCTGACCGAAGAAGATATTCAGAAATATCTGGATCGAAGAAAACCGGGGCAGAACCGTTACACAACTCAAAGAAATGAGGGGGATAAGGTAGAATTGCTCTCAGGAACTTTTGAGGGACGGACTACAGGGACGCCCATTGCCATGTTTGTCCACAATCAGGATCAGCGCTCTAAAGATTACGGAAACATTATGGAAATGTACCGCCCGGGCCACGCCGATTACACGTTTGACATGAAATACGGGTTCCGGGATTACCGGGGAGGCGGGAGATCTTCTGGAAGAGAGACGATTGGCCGGGTGGCCGCAGGGGCTGTTGCCGCCGCTTTCCTAAAATCTCTGGGAATAGAGGTACAGGCATGGACCCGCTCCGTGGGACCTGTTGAAGTGAATCCTGCCCGTTTTGACCTGGAGGAAAGGGACAAAAATGGCCTGTATATGCCGGATGCCCAGGCAGCGGAAGAAGCCGGGGCTTATCTGAAGGAACTTATGGCGAAAAAAGACTCTTCGGGCGGTGTGGTAGAATGTGAAATTTCGGGTCTCCCAGTGGGGATCGGAGAACCAGTCTTTGAAAAGCTCAGCGCAAACCTGGCTAAGGCAATCATGTCCATCGGGGCTGTAAAAGGATTTGAGATCGGGGATGGATTTCAGGCGGCAAGAGCCTGCGGATCCCAGAACAATGATGCATTTGGGATTGGAGAGGACGGAAACATCTATAAAAAGACGAACCATTCCGGGGGAGTGCTGGGAGGTATGAGCGATGGAAGCTGCTTGGTTTTCCGTGCCGCTTTTAAGCCTACATCTTCTATTGCCGCTGTCCAGGATACGGTGACAAGGGATGGCAAAGAGACAAAGATAGAGATCAAAGGCCGCCATGATCCCATTATAGTGCCGAGGGCAGTGGTGGTGGTGGAAGCCATGGCTGCGCTGACAGTGGCGGATATGCTTTTGATTTCTATGGCTTCGCGCCTTGACAGGATTCAGACATTTTTTGCATATTCCTCCGCATTGGAAGAAGAGCGGAGAGAAGAGTACGAAAGGGAGAACAGCAGAACATGAAAATTGCAATGGGAAACGACCACACAGCAGTGGAACTGAAAAATATTATTAAAGCTTTTTTGGAAGAGAAAGGCCATGAGGTGCTTGACCTGGGAACGAATTCTACAGAGAGCTGCGATTATCCGGTATATGGAGAAAAGGTGGGTCGGGCTGTGGCTTCCGGTGAGGCAGACCTGGGAATTGTGATCTGCGGAACCGGTGTAGGCATCTCTCTGGCAGCCAATAAAGTAAAAGGAGTACGGGCGTGTGTATGCAGTGAACCATACACCGCAAAATTATCCAGAATGCATAATAATTCCAACGTTCTGGCCTTTGGAGCCAGAGTGGTGGGAAGCGAAATGGCAAAGATGATAACAGAGGAGTGGCTGAATGCAGAGTATGAGGGAGGCCGGCACCAGCGCCGGGTGGACATGCTGACAGAGATAGAAAATCGAAACTGATTTGTTAGAATATCGTAAGATTTGAAGCGGGCAGCGGCCTTGAAATCAAAAGATAAAGATGTTAGAATGGTATTACAGAAGAAAAGAAAAGGGGCTATTACCATGAAGAGAAAATTATGGGGATTGCTCTTGACTGCAGTTCTGTTTACCAGTGCATTTGGCGTTCTGCCTGTCTGGGCGGCGGAAGCTGACGGAAGCTTCACTGTAGCTGACACAGAGATTTCCATTAATGGAGAGGCCACGCCGGTTTTAGCCGGATTGGGCAAGGCGGATAATTTCTATGAGGCTGAGAACTGCAATTACCAGGGCAAAGAAAAGATATATGTTTATAAAGATGTAGAGATTTCCGTTTACCCTATGGATGGGGTGGACTGTATCAGTTCCGTATATTTAAAGACCGATTCCGCACAGACGGCGGAAGGTATTTCAATTGGCTCTGACACAGCAGACATGGAAGAGGCATACGGTTCGGATTACACAGAGGCCAAGGGTGTTTACACATATCAATACGATGATTTTACTCTGACATTCTATACGAACCGTCAGGGAGTGATTAATGGAATTGAGTATACTTCCGGTCAGTAAGGATTTAGGGAATGTAAATAAAGCGGGCAAGCACCTGAATTTTGGAGGGCTTGCCCGCTTTGTTTATCAAGCTAAAAGGTGATCTCGCTGTTTTAGTTCTATTCAATCAATCCAATCTGGTTAAAGGGATAATACCGGAACAGCACTTTAGCAATAATCTGATCTTCTTCCACATAGGTATTGATCCAATATCGGGAATCCCGGGAATCATTTCGGTTATCTCCCAGCATAAAGTAACAGCCCTCCGGCACTTCGTAGTGTAGATTCCCCTCTGTCTGCATCTCTTCCCACAGATAAGGCTCATCTAATGGGGTATCAGAGCCGTTGATGTAAACACCGCCGTCATGGATATCAATGGTGTCGCCCGGGAGTCCGATAATGCGCTTTACAAAGTAGGTTTTTCCAGTGGGATCATCAGGATAATGGAAGATTACGATATCGCCGCGCTCCGGGTCAGAAAAAAGGTAAGACAGCCTGGAACCGATGATCCTGTCGTGGGACATAATAGTCTTTTCCATAGACGCAGTGGGAACCTCGCTGTTTGCAATAATGAAATTGGTCAGGAAAAGAGCAATCAGGGCGGCGGCCACTATGACCTGTACCCAACTGATCAGCTCTGCTTTCCAGTTGACCGGTTCTTTCTTTTTATCTTTATGTTCTGAATGTTCACTCATATGATTCAAGTCCTTCCATTTATAAAATCCGACGCCTCTTCCATGAGTATGTATAAAGTTCATGGAAAGATTTCAAAGATAAAGTTTAAACGAGTTTTTCTGTTTATGCAAGGGGTTTTAGAAAAAAGTAAGAAAAACATGGAAAACCAGGATGAGATAGAGTAAAATGAAAAAAAGCAAAGGGGAATGCTCATGAAGAGGGATTACAAGAGACGGTTCATCATATGGATGCCGGCAGTACTCTTTTTCTGCTCGGTTGCAGGGATGGCGGCAGCCAGGGAAATCGATGGGTTTGCCGACTGGTACGGAGATTATGTCTACCCGATGATAGTGGGGATTTTGAGCAGAATCTGTGGGGTTCTATCGGTATCAGTGGTTGAGATTGGACTATATCTCTTGATTATAGCTGGAATTTGGCACATAGTGTCCCATATAAGACAAATCAAAAAGATTTTATGGACATTAGCCTGCTGCGTGTCCGTCCTTCTGTTTCTGTATGTGTTCAATTGCGGAATCAATTATTCCAGAACGCCGTTTTCTACAGTTGCAGGCCTGGAAATCAGAGAGTCGTCCCAGGAGGAGCTGTACAGCCTCTGCTCATATTTGACTGACCAGGTGGCAGGCGCGTATGAAGAACTGGAAAGACGGGAAAACTCTGCTGCAGAGGATGGAAGTTCCGGGACAAACTGGCCTTCCCTGATTCTTGGTGAGGACCCCCTGACCTGGAAGGAAGCTTGGCAGTTAGGGGAGGCGGGCGTGAAAGCGATGGAGAAGCTGGGAGAAATTTACCCGTCTCTTTCCGGTTTTTATCCAAGGCCAAAACCGGTGGGAGTTTCATGGATCCTGTCTGTTCAGCAGCTTTCCGGGATCTATTCTCCTTTTACGGCAGAGGCAAATTTTAATCGTCAGATGACGCCTTACAATATTCCACACACTATCTGCCATGAATTGTCTCATCTGAAAGGTTTTATGAGGGAAGACGAGGCCAACTTTATCGGTTATTTAGCCTGCATTTTTGCAGATTCTTTAGAATACCGCTACAGTGGTTATCTGATGGGCTGGATCTATGCCACCAATGCCCTGTACGAAGAGAATCCGGAGGCCTACTTTGAACTGGCAGGCCGGCTGCCGGACCGGGTAAACCGTGCATTAACTGCCAATAACCGTTTTTGGGATCAATATGAAGGAAAAATAGCGGAAGCGGCTACCCAGGCCAACGATACATATCTGAAAATGAACAATCAGGAAGAGGGCGTAAAAAGCTATGGGAGAGTTGTGGACCTGATGCTGGCTTATTACCGATTTTCATTGTAATTTCTAAGGAAAAATGGTAAACTATTTACAATTACATATGCTGAAAATCGAAACAAGGGGGAAGCATTATGGAACAGACATTATACGAACTAATGGACTGGGCAGGAATCGAGGAACTGACCTATTCAGAGGCGGCCAATCCCCATGCGATGCTGGGGCCTCATCTGACGGACAATGGGGTACTGATTCAGGCGATGCTGCCGACAGCGAAGGAGATAGCGGTAAAAATAGGTACAAAAGAGTATCCCATGGAACTTGCAGATGAAGTGGGATTTTTTGCGGTTCTGATTCCGAGAAAGACGATACCGACTTATACATTAAAAGTGACATTTGATAATGGGGAAACAGAAGAGTTTGCGGATCCATATGCCTTTAAGCCACAGATTGCAGAGAAGGATCTAAAGAAGTTTGAGGCTGGTATCCACTATGAGATTTACGAAAAACTGGGCGCCCATCCGATGACGATTGACGGTGTGGAGGGAGTTTATTTTGCTGTATGGGCACCTTGTGCAATGAGAGTCAGCGTAGTAGGTGATTTTAATCTTTGGGACGGACGGAGAAATCAGATGCGGCGTTTGGGAAATTCCGGCGTTTTCGAGATTTTTATGCCGGGGCTGAAAGAAGGGTGTCTCTACAAATTTGAAGTAAAGTGCAAGAACGGAGATCCGATCCTCAAGGCCGACCCGTATGGAAACTATGCGGAGCTGCGTCCTAAGACGGCGTCCATTGTGTGGGATATCGGCAAGTACCAGTGGAACGATCAGGAGTGGATGAAAAAGCGGGCCAAGGAAAATACAAAGGACAAGCCTATGGCGATCTACGAGGTACATCTTGGTTCCTGGATGAGAAAAGAGATCGCTGAGGATGAAAACGGAGAGCCGATCGTTGGCTCAGAATTTTATAACTACAGGGAGATTGCGGTCAAACTGGCAGAATATGTAAAATCTATGGGATATACCCATGTGGAACTGATGCCGGTTATGGAGCATCCCCTGGACGCTTCCTGGGGGTACCAGGTAACCGGGTATTATGCGCCCACCAGCCGCTATGGAACCCCGGATGACTTTATGTATTTTATGGATTATATGCACAGCCAGGGAATCGGTGTCATTCTGGACTGGGTACCGGCGCATTTTCCCAGAGATTCCTATGGGCTGGCCGCTTTTGACGGAACCTGCGTGTATGAGCATGCGGATCCCCGCCAGGGTTCTCACCCCCATTGGGGAACTCTGATTTACAATTACGGCCGTCCTCAGGTATCCAACTTCCTGATTGCCAACGCGCTGTTCTGGGCGGAGAAATACCACGCTGACGGCATCCGGATGGATGCAGTGGCTTCTATGCTGTACCTGGATTACGGCAAAAACGATGGTGAGTGGGTGCCAAACATCTACGGAGGTCACGAGAATCTGCAGGCAGTAGAGTTTCTAAAACATTTAAATTCCGTCTTCAGGGGACGCGCAGGCGGGGCTGTACTGATTGCGGAGGAGTCCACCGCATGGCCTAAGATCACCGGCGATGTGAAGGATGATGGCCTGGGATTTGACTATAAATGGAATATGGGCTGGATGAACGATTTCCTGAGTTATATGAAATGCGACCCGTATTTCCGCAAATACAATTACGGACAGCTTACTTTCTCTATGCTGTATAATTACAGCGAAGACTTTGTTTTGGTATTCTCACACGATGAAGTGGTTCACGGAAAAGGCTCCATGCTGGGCAAAATGCCTGGGGAGACCATGGAAAAGAAAGCAGAGAACCTTCGGACAGCTTACGGATTTTTTATGGGCCATCCCGGGAAAAAGTTGCTGTTTATGGGACAGGATTTTGCCCAAATGGATGAATGGAATGAGAATGCCAGCCTGGAATGGAATCTGCTGCAGTATCCGGTTCACAGCCAGATGAAAGATTATGTTCGTGATCTGAATGGCCTTTATGCGAAATATCCAGCCTTGTCCAAGCTGGATTACGATCCCAATGGTTTTGAATGGATCAACTGCTCTTACAGCGAAGAGAGCCTGGCTATGTTTGTCAGAAAAACAGAGAAGTCTGAGGAGACAATATTGGTAGTCTGCAATTTTGACACTGTGGCACATCCGAAATTCCGGGTGGGAGTTCCCTTTGCAGGAAAATATAAAGAAATTTTAAACAGTGATTCGACGGCTTACGGCGGCTCAGGTATGGTAAACGCAAGGGTAAAGACTTCAAAGAAAGTAGAGTGGGACGAAAGAGAAAATTCCATTGAGATCGATATCGCCCCTATGAGTGTCAGCTATTTCACCTGCACACCGATCGAAGAGAAAAAGACGACCGGAAGGGGAACAAAGGCTGGGGCAAAGAAACCGGCAGCGAAGACAGAGTCTAAGAAGACAGAACCTAAGAAGACGGCAAAAAAGGCAGAATCCCCTAAGAAAGCGGCGACCAGGACTGAAAAAGTGGCTGAAGCCCAAAAATAAGATTACAACAGGTGACTTGAATGGATAGTGGACAGGAAACAGTTGCGAATATTGACCCTAATGTGCTGATAGAAATGATCAAGGGCTGGGTACCGGGGCTGATTGACTTTGGCATTCGGCTGCTTCTGGCAGTTCTTCTGCTTTTCGTCGGAGGGCGTCTCATTAAGGTCGTAAAAAAATTTCTGTGGAGAACTCTGAACCGTGCAGGCGTGGACGATGGGCTGAATCGTTTTCTGACGTCAGTTGCCAATGTACTTCTCTATGGGATCCTGATATTTATAGCAGCAGAGCATATCGGGATTTCTTCGGCCTCAATCATCGCATTGCTGGGTTCTGCCGGTGTTGCGATAGGCCTTGCTCTCCAGGGCAGTCTGGCAAACTTTGCGGGCGGTGTCCTGATTCTGATAGCAAAACCGTTTAAAGTGGGCGATTATATTATGACGGCAGACGGGGAAGCGGGGACGGTCAAGGACATTGGCCTTGTTTACACTACGCTGACAACTGCTGACAACAGCAAAATTGTTATTCCAAACGGTGGCCTTTCCAATTCGGTCCTCACCAATGTGACGGGGATGGATAAGCGGAGAGTGGATCTGGAGGTAGGTATTGGCTACAACTCGGATCTGAAACAGGCACAGAAGATTATGAGAGAGATTTTGGAGACCCATCCGCTGGTTCTAAAAGAAGAGCCGATTCAGGTTTTTGTAAAGAGCCTGGGAGACAGTTCTGTCAGACTGGAGGGGCGTGCATGGGCTTCTACGGATGACTACTGGCAGGTTCGCTGGGATGTGACGGAAGCGGTAAAGCTGGCTTTTGACGAAGCCAGAATAGAGATTCCGTTTAATCAGATGGATGTTCACATTATAAATGAAAGTAAAGAATAAAATGGCAGGGAGGCTGTGAGAAAAAGCGCAGCCTCCCTTTATTTAACAGTATGCTCCCGGTCTACTCGTCATATCCTTCTGTCAGCCGTATGGTGGCAGCAACATTCCGGACCACAGCCCCATTCTCCGGCTGCAGATCTTCCAGCCGGCTTCTGGGCGGAAGATCGCAGCCTTCTTCCAGTTCCAGCATAATCCAGTCCGTCTCCGCTTCTTTGGCCTTTTCCAGTGCTTCTTCTATAGTCTCCCCTTCTGCGTAGCACCCTTCCAAATCCGGGAAATCAGCCCGGATCCGGCCGGGAGCTGTTTCTCTAAAAACTGCAGGATATACAAACTTCATAATCGTTCACCTCGTATAATTTCTGAAAATTTTACTTCTCTTCAGTATACCTTCAGACGGACAAAAATACAATCTAAAAAGACAAAATTACTTGAAGCGGCCTGCATAAAGTGATATTCTTAAACTTGTATCTATACAAAGGACAGGAGAATGGAAAAATGAGGGAATGTGGAATGTTGCTTCCAATATTCAGTCTGCCGTCCCGGTACGGCATTGGCTGTTTCTCAAAGGAAGCGTATGAGTTTGTGGATACTCTGCAGTCGGCAGGGCAGAGATATTGGCAGATACTGCCTTTAGGTCCCACTGGCTTTGGAGACTCGCCTTACCAGTCGTTTTCTGCTTTTGCAGGAAATCCGCTGCTGATTGATCTGGAACAGCTCATTCAGAAGGGGCTGTTGGAAAAAGAAGAGTGTGAAGAAATAGATTTCGGGAAAAATCTGCGCTCGGTGGATTACGATAAAGTCCATGCCGGAAGGAGCATTCTTCTTCATAAAGCGTACGAGCGTTGGAAAAAGGTTAAGGGGTTTGAACGGCCCGACGGGGTTCATGAGGAAGCGGCGAAAGAGTTGATGGAGGATACTCAGGACTATTGTTTCTATATGGCTCTGAGAGAGTATTTTGACGATACAGAGTGGAGCCAATGGGATGAAGAGATTCGAATGAGGCGGCCGGAGGCAGTCAGACGGTATTACGACGAACTGTCCGATGAGATTGGATACCATGAATTTACGCAGCTTATCTTTACACATCAGTGGAAAAGGTTAAAGGACTATGCCAACAGTCATGGCATAAAGATTATCGGCGATATTCCGATTTATGTGGCTTTTGACGGTGCGGATGCCTGGGCTCATCCAGAACTATTTCAATTTGACGAGGAAGGGATGCCAAAGGCCGTTGCCGGATGCCCTCCAGATGCCTTTTCCGAAACAGGACAGTTGTGGGGAAATCCGCTGTATGACTGGGGATACCATGAAAGGACAGGATTTGGATGGTGGATCAGGAGAACAGACTATAGCTTTAAACTGTATGATCTGGTCCGGATCGATCATTTCCGGGGATTTGATGAATACTACTCGGTTCCCTACGGAGCGGAAAATGCTCTGGGAGGTCACTGGGAGAAGGGGCCGGGAATGAAATTGTTCCATACTCTTAAGGGGTGGTTTGGAAGCCTTCCGGTAATTGCAGAGGATCTGGGGATGCTGACGCCTTCTGTCCATGCGCTGTTGGAGGAATCAGGATTTCCGGGAATGAAGATACTGGAATTTGCTTTTGACGCCACCGGTTCCAGCACATACCTTCCCCACAATTATAAGAATACCAACTGTGTAGTGTATACCGGCACTCACGATAACGACACCGTGCGGGGATGGTTTGAACGTCTTAGTGGTGCAGACCTTCAGTTTACTACCGAATATGTAAATGTCAGCAAGACAGAATCGGCTCACGTCAACTGGGATTTTATTCGCCTGGCGCTTTCCAGCATTGCTGATCTTGCTATCATTCCGGTGCAGGACTACCTGGGGCTGGATTCCAGCGCAAGAATCAATGAACCGGGAACGGTAGGAACAAACTGGAAATGGCGGATGCTCGACGGAGAGCTGACAAAAGAAATTGCTCAGAAGAGCCGTAGAATGGCCAGACTTTACGGACGATATTAACAGACAAAAGAAAAATGCGGCCTCCTCGGGATCGAGGGGGCCGTTTGAACTGCAAAATTTAATTACGAATAGTGATACTGGAACTACTGCTGGATGAAGAAGATTCTTCACTGCTCTCTGCTGTCTGTTCGGTAGTTTCGCTGCTGTCAGAGGACTCCTGGCTGTTCTCCTCTTCTGAGGTGACAACCTGGTGACTCTCAGGATTAAAACTAGCCTGGAATGCATTGCCGCACATGTCGGATGCGTGGATTGTGAGACCATTGGAATCCATTTCAAAAGAAACCTGACCTGTGGATTTATTGACAGACACAGGAACTACAGCGGTGCCGTCGGAAGCAGTACCTCGTATGGAATTAAAATCCACTCCGGACTGACTGTCTTCAATGGTGAAAGTGAGAATGCCGCTCTCAATCGAGAAGTCCTCATTGATGGATGGCGGAGATTCGTCCAGGACATCTACCGGTTCATAAGCGGAGGCCGTCATGCCGTTCAGGCCAACTACTGTGATCTCTATGACGCCATTATGGGTAATATCTGCCGTATAATGGCCGCGGCTAACTTCCTCCAGTTCCAGCTCTGCAGATTCCTGAGTTGTGACAATGCTTTTGAGCGGCAGGACAGAGCTGATTTCTATTTCTGCCGTAGTGTGCTGGTAATCATTGGGTGTAGCGACTGTAATCGTTATACTGGGCTTAGTGGTCATAAAAAAGAATAGCAGGCCATTGAAGACCAGAAACGGAAGGATGTAGAACAGCAGAAGATGGAGAAAACCATCCTGCTTTTTAGGCGTTTTAAAACCGTATCGCGGGGAAGGCGAACGGCGGCTGGTACGCTGATTCATAAAAGAACTCCTCCATAATGGTATTCAGGATATTTGACCTTAAGCATAGCAGAAAATTTTGCAACTGACAAGATTAACTTCTAAAAACTCCCGGAATGTGGTATCATTTACTGGGAAAGTCCTGTCAAACGGCTGTGCGGGTATCCGGCCCGCCTGTTATGGCGCTGCTACGGACGGCAGGCTGGTTTTGCCACAGTTGGAAATAAAGTAAGGAGGTATCCATGATCAAAGAAGCGGCAGAATTTGCAGCGAAAGCTCACGAGGGTGCAGTGAGGAAGGGATCGCAGATTCCTTATATTACCCATCCCTTGGAAACGGCTGTAATTGTATCATTGATGACAGAAGATGAAGAGGTAATTGCGGCTGCACTGCTCCATGATGTAATAGAAGACGCAGGAATAAAAAAAGAAGAGATAGAAGCACGGTTTGGCAGCCGTGTGGCAGAGTTGGTTGCCGATGAAACAGAGGACAAGTCCTTAGGCTGGATGGAGAGAAAGGCGATCACTCTGAAAAAGCTGGAGACGGCTGGACGGGAGTCCAAAATCCTGGCTCTGGGAGATAAGCTGAGTAATCTCAGATGTACGGCCAGGGACAGAATGGAGATTGGAGATAAGGTCTGGGAGCGATTCCGGCAGAAAGATCCAAAGCTTCAGGCGTGGTATTATACAGGGGTTTTGAAGCGGTTGAGAGAGCTGGAGCATTTTGGAGCATATCAGGAATACAATGCCCTTTGCCGCCTGGTCTTTGGAGAAGAAACAGAAACAAAATAAAAGGAGAGGAACATGGGAATGAAAAGTCAGTACAGGAGCGCTGCAGCCAGAATAGGGACAGCGTTTATGATGGCTGGCGCCATCTTTTTTGCCCTCCCGGGGACAGCGTTTGCGGAGGAGGAATTTGGACCGGGAATCGTATTAGAACAGAAGCTGGAAGCAGAGCGTCAGGCAGCGGAAGCGGCAGATGCTCAGGAACAGAGTCAGGAATCACAACAGGAGACAACACAGGAGAATTTGGAGCAGACCCAGCAGGAAAGCCAGACAGGCCAGCCTCCGGCTGAGATCAAGGCGGTATACCAGGGATTCTTTTTTGGAAGTGGCTGGTCCGAAGAATTTGCAGACAATTATGAGTGCCTTCACTCGGGGACGTATATGACGGCGCTGCAAGCCAGCCTGAGAGGGCAGCCGGAAGGAATGACCGGCACGATAAAGTATCAGGTTAACGTCAGCGGATACGGATGGCAGGATTGGAGAGAAAATATGGCTCCGGCAGGGCAGCCAGACGGAAGTGCTCCTTTAGAGGCTGTGAAAGTCGATCTGACAGGCCAGCTAAAGGATTATTATGACATTTATTATAAAGTATATCAGAATGGTGCATGGACAGAATGGGCAGCCAACGGAAATCCTGCGGGGCAGGAAGGCGTGGGGCTGAGAGTGGACGGCATTCGGATGGCGGTAACAGCCAAGGGGCAGACGCCGCCTGAAGAGCCGGAACGATCAGTGCCGTATATTGATCCCACCCGCCCTATGGTGGCTCTGACCTTTGATGATGGCCCTAAGGCATCAGTCACCGACCGGATCCTGAACAGTCTGGAGGCAAACGGAGGAAGAGCCACATTCTTTATGGTTGGAAGTAATGTTACGGCCGGAAATACGCCAACGATTCAGAGAATGGCAGCCCTCAACTGTGAGGTTGCCAACCACACTAATGATCACAAGTATCTTACAAAACTGGGAGCCGACGGGATCCGTTCTCAAGTCCTCTCGGTAAATCAGAAGATTCAGGAAGCCTGCGGGGTGACACCGAGCCTTCTCAGACCGCCGGGAGGCTACTATGACCAGCCATCATTGAATGTGCTGGCCTCCATGGGAATGCCGGCTGTCATGTGGTCCATCGATACCAGAGATTGGCAGCACAAGAATCCGGCGAAAACGATCAGCAGCGTTTTGGACCATGTCAAAGATGGCGATATTATTTTAATGCACGATATCTACAGTACTACTGCTGATGCGGCAGAGGTTATCATTCCGGAGCTGGTAAAAAGAGGCTATCAGCTTGTGACAGTAAGCGAGTTGGCTGCGTATCGCGGAGGAATGGCACCTGGTCACGTTTACAATAGTTTTCGTCCATAAGAAATGAAGAAGGAGGAGCTTTTACAGCCCCTCCTTTTCTGCGCGCTGAATAATTGTCTGGACAGTTCCGTCCAAGATAGTGCTCAGATAGTTAATTATGGTTTCTTCCGATAAATCCAGATCTCTGCGGATCCATTCCAGAAGAAGGCCGGAGAATGCTGAGGTGTAGAAGTCCCTCAAAAAAGAGAAGTACTGCCCGGAAATCTGAGAATTCCCTTTTTCATCTAAGAGATAAGCCTCCACAAGCTGGGATGCTTCCTGAGAGAACATAGTCCTGAGCGTTTCATAAGCCAGGCTGTTGAGAACGCATTTGTATACCGGCGCATTTTCGCGGATATTGTGGAGAAACACCCTGAGTCTGTCAACCCAGGTGAGAGAGGACTCACTCCGGTAAAAAAGGGCGGCGGCGTCTTGCTGGAGCGTCCAGGACAACAGATCGTAAATATCCTGAAAATGATAGTAAAAGGTGTAACGGTTGATGCCGCAGTCGTCTGCCAGTTCCTGGATGGTAATTTTCTGAAGACTCTTTTTGGCCATGAGCTTTTTGAGAGACGCGGCCATTTGCTCTTTCCTTTTTCGCGATAATTCTTCCTGCTTCATAGATACCTCCTGACTTTATGGTATCATTTCTCAGTCTAAAATACCACACAATTTTAGAAAAATGTGTAGTTTTACACATCTGTTGTGTTTTGCTGATAGGATTTTGAAAAAAGATGATATATATTTTTAATGTTAAAATTAATTTGGAGGCATTTGGAATATGGAAGAAACAAAGCAGAAAGACAGTTTTTTTGTCCGGATGGCCACGTGGATCGTAGACAAACGGAATCTTTTTTTCCTGATCTATATTGCAGCAATTATTTTCTGCCTGTTTTCCCGCAACTGGGTGTCTGTCAATCACGACATTACAGATTATCTGCCGGACTATACGGAGACCAGGCAGGGTCTGAGCCTTATGGAAGAAGAGTTTACAACTCTGGGAACGGCCAGGGTAATGGTTGCCAATATTACGTATGAACAGGCACAGCCGTTGGCGGAGCAGATAGAGGCAATAGAAGGAGTTGCTTCTGTGGATTTCGGCAACAGCGATGATGCGGAATCCAGAAAAGAACATTACCAAAAGTCTGCAGCATTATTTGATGTGACCTTTGAGGGGGAGGCCGATGATCCGGAAAGCCTGGAGGCTATGGCGCAGTTGAGAGACCAATTGGCGGGCTATGACCTTTATATCTCTTCAGATGTGGGAGAAGACGAATCAGCAACGCTGGCAGAAGAGATGAATCTGATCATAGCGATCGCGGCGGTAATCATTGTGGCGGTGCTGACGCTGACGTCCAGAACCTACGGGGAGGTTCCGGTGCTGCTTTTGACCTTTATTGCCGCAGCTATTTTGAATATGGGGACAAATTTCCTTCTTGGGGAAATTTCTTTTGTCTCCAATTCCATCTCCACGATCCTCCAGCTTGCCCTGGCCATTGATTACGCTATTATTCTGTGCCACAGGTTTAGTGAAGAGCGGGAACATGCCCAGGCGAGAGAGGCGTGCATTTTGGCCCTGAGCAAAGCAATACCGGAAATTTCATCGAGCTGTCTGACCACACTGGCAGGTCTGATGGCGATGATGTTCATGCAGTTTCGGCTGGGATTTGATATGGGAATCGTTCTGATCAAGGCGATTATCTTCAGCATACTGTCGGTATTTACCTTGATGCCCGGGCTTCTGATTGTTTTTGGCGGTCTTATGGATCGGACACGCCACAAAAATTTGATTCCTAAAATTACATTTTGGGGGCGCTTCGTAACAAAATTAAAATATGTTGTACCCCCTGTTTTCGTCTGCATTCTCGCCGGGGCTTTCTATTTTTCAAATCAATGTCCCTATACATATGGATACAGCCTTTTGGAAACAGAGAAGAAAAATGAAAGCATGGTGGCAGAGGAGAAGATCGACACTGTCTTTGGAAGCGATAATCTTCTGGCCATCCTGGTTCCGGCGGGGGATTACGAGACAGAAGGCCGCCTCCTTGCACGGCTGGAAGATTTAGAGGAGGTGGACTATGCTACAGGGCTGGCAAATGTGGAGGTGAAGGACGGATACGTCCTGACGGATCCACTGACACCACGGCAGTTTTCAGAATTGACAGATCTGGATATTGAGGTGGGCCGTCTCCTCTATACGGCTTACGCGGCAGATCTGGAAGAATATGGGCGGATCATCAATAATATTGACAGTTACAGTGTTCCTCTTCTGAATATGTTTTTATTTTTATACGATCGGGTTCAGGAGGGATATGTGACTTTGGACGATGATCTTCAGGCAGACCTGGACGATCTATACGCCCAGATTACAGATGCAAAAGCGCAGCTGCAGGGAGAAGGCTATTCCCGGCTTCTGGTAGGGTTAAATCTCCCGGAAGAGGGGGAAGAAACCTTCCGTTTTCTGGAATCTCTTCATGAACTGACAGAAAATTACTACGAATCCGGCAGTTATTATATTGTAGGCGATTCTACCAGCGACTATGACCTGGCGACTTCATTTGAGAGAGACAATATTCTGATCAGTGTCCTGACAGTGGTGTTTGTTATCACGGTTCTTTTATTTACGTTCCAGTCAGCGGGATTGCCAGTCCTTCTGATTCTGGTAATACAGGGAAGTATCTGGATAAACTTTGCAGTTCCGGCTCTGAACGATGACAATATTTTCTTTTTAAGCTACCTGATTGTCAGCTCCATTCAGATGGGAGCCAATATTGATTACGCTATCGTGATTTCCAGCCGGTATCAGGAACTGAAAAAGGAGTTTCCACTGAGAGAGGCTATGATTGAAACGCTGAACCAGGCATTTCCGACTATCCTGACTTCCGGTTCCATTCTGGCTGTGGCAGGCACTCTGATTGGCAAGCTGACTTCTGATCCGGCGATCTATGGCGTCGGAATCTGCCTGGGAAGAGGTACGATTATTTCCATTGTCCTGGTTCTTGGAGTTCTCCCGGAGATTCTCCTGCTGGGAGATACGGTCATTGAAAAAACAGCATTCAATATTAAATATCCGGCCCTGATTCAGCCTTCCAGTGCTTCCGGGAGAGTTTATCTGGACGGAAAGGTGAGAGGCAGGATTTCCGGGAAGATCGACGCGGAGGTGCACGGCATTCTGGAGGGAGAAGTGACGGCCGTAGTTTCAGTCCACCACCCTTCGCCGGTCAAGACAGAGAAGGAGGAGAATGGCGATGAAGAATAGAAAACGCTGGGCATATACGGTCTGGATGACTGCTGCGGTTCTGCTCTGCCAGGCTTTTTGGCCCTCTAGGATTCAGGCTGGCGCCGATCAGGAAACGATTTCCATACAGAGTGTGCAGGATCTGGAGAAAATGGCATCTGACTGCAGCCTGGATACATGGTCTCAGGGAAAGACCTTTGTGCTGGAGGAAGATCTGAATTTAGAGGGTGAGGATTTTTCACCGATTCCGACATTCGGAGGAACCTTTGAGGGCAACGGCCATACAATCTCAGGGCTGAAACTGGAAGGCGGGGCTGCTTACCAGGGGCTGTTTCGTTTCGTACAGGAAGGAGGAACCGTTAGGGATCTGAATGTAACAGGAACTGTGATTTCGGACAACAGCGAATCTTATATTGGAGGGATCGCAGGGAGCAACAGCGGGATTATTGCAAACTGTTCATTTAGCGGAAAAATAGAAGGAAAGCAGACGGTAGGAGGGATTGCCGGGATTAATGAAACGGCTGGAAGAATTTTGGACAGCAGCTCAGCGGGAATTGTTCTGGGAGAGGAAGCTACAGGCGGGATTTCCGGGAAAAACCTGGGAACGATATCGGGCAGCGTGAATGAAAGTGCGGTCAATACGATACACGAGGAGACCGGCTTCAGCCTGGAAGAATCTATAGATGAGATCAACGGGACAGAGATTCTGGATACTACCACCGATACAGGCGGAATTGCCGGGTACTCATCGGGCATTCTGGAAGGATGCCGCAATACAGGTGAGATTGGCTACGCTCATGTAGGCTATAATGTGGGCGGTATAGCGGGACGTTCGGTTGGTTATCTGAATGATTGCGTCAATGAGGGCCGGATTATGGGGCGAAAAGATGTAGGAGGAGTGACAGGCCAAATGGCTCCCAATGTTCTTCTGATCTTTTCTGAAGACACCATCGGGCAGTTGGAGAGTGAGATGGAAACTCTTGATACCCTGGTGGATCAGGCCCTAAACCACGCGCAGTCAAATGGAGATGCGGTATCGGCCAGACTGGAACAGATTTCCAATTATGCAGATGCGGCATCAGACAGCGTGTACGATCTGGCACAAATGACAGTTGACAAAGCGGATCAGGGAATCGAAGCAATCAACGATGCTGCCGATATGGTGGGAGAAGCGCTGGACGGAATGGAAATGGCTGCTGCCAACGGGGAGTCTGTCATGGAAGAAATTTCTGACAGCTTTGATCTGCTGGAACAGAGTATGGAGGAAGTTGGGGATGCGCTGGATATCGGTGCGGATGGAATCAGCGGTCTGGCAGAAATGGTACAGTCTGTAAAAGAAGCAGGAATTCAGGGAAAAGAGGGGCTTGCAGTTATAAAAGAGGCTCTGGCATCCCTTTCAGACGCCTGGAAAACAGAGGATAGCGAGGCGGCGGCTCAGGCGGCGGCCATGCTGGAACAGGGGATGACTCAGTTGGCAGAGGCCGAACAGAAGATCAGTGCTGCGGCCAGAAAATTGATTACTGCGTTGCCTGAGGAAGGAAACAATGAAGAGATCCGCGGTGCTCTGGAAATGCTGGCGGCTGGTCTTGAGGAGTCCTCACAAGGCCTGGTTCAACTGGGAAAAGGCATTGTTTTGACTATGGCAAATACAGAGCTGGACTGGACGGTGGTAGTGGAGCAGTTTAAAACCATAGCTTCTTCCAGCCAGATATTTGCACAGGCGCGGGAAAAGGTAGTACAGTCTGTCACTCAGCTAAAAGACGCTCTTCTCGATCTGTCCCATACTTCAGGGGGATTGGGGGACGGAGCTTCCGGCGCAGCTCTGGCTATGGATGCCCTGGAAGGAGCTGCATGGGACGCAGGCCAGGTAGCGAAGGAACTGTACGATACTCTCTGGGAACTGGCAGAAAGAGAGACGCTGGAACTGGATCCAATCGGAGAGGAATATCGGGATGCGGGCGATAATGTCCACAGTGCTGTTTCTGGAATCGGAGAGCAAATGGATCTTCTGCGGGAAGAACTGTCGGGGACAG
Source organism: uncultured Lachnospiraceae bacterium (assembly GCA_904395885.1). GTDB lineage: Bacteria > Bacillota > Clostridia > Lachnospirales > Lachnospiraceae > UMGS1370. The sequence continues at coordinate 52,041 of CAJFOF010000008.1, read as the reverse complement.
GAGACACGCTGGAAAACGATCTGCGGAACCTGGAGACTCAGTTTGGCAGGATTGTGGATATCATCATAGACGCCTTTCATGAGATTCAGGATGGTAAAGATCAGGAGCTGTGGGAGGATGTGTCAGAGGAAGAGATAGAAAATACAACCTTAGGGAAGGCAAAAGCCTGTGTCAATTTCGGCGAAGTGGAAGGAGACATTAATACAGGCGGAATTGCGGGAGCTATGGGAATCGAATATGCTCTGGATCCGGAAGATGATATTGCCCATATCGGGACAGAATCTTTTCAATTTCATTATGAAACCAGGGCGATTCTTCAGGCATGTACCAATCAGGGAGCCGTTTCGGCTAAGAAGGATGGCTCCGGAGGCATCGTCGGACGGATGGATCTGGGCTATGTTCTGGACTGTGAAAACTATGGCAGAGCAGAGAGCAGTGATGGAAATTACGTAGGAGGGATTGCAGGCAGGTCTGATTCTACAATCAGACGGTGCTGGTCAAAATGTGTGATTTCCGGGAAAGATTACGTAGGAGGGATTGCCGGATTTGGACTGCGGATATATGACTGTACAGCTATGGTAATGGCAGAAAATGCCGACAGTTTTCTGGGAGCTATCGCCGGAGACTGGGACAGGGAAGGCGCTCTGGAGAGAAACCGTTTTACGGGAGATGGCCTTGCAGGTGTGGATGGAATCAGTTACTCAGGAAAGGCGGAGCCGGTCTCCTATGTCTCTCTGATGGAGACAGAAGGTGTTCCGGAGCCGTTTCACCATTTTACGGTAACATATGTGGCTGATGAGAAGGTGATTCGGGAAGACACCTACTCATATGGCCAGCCAGTTTCAGACCACCCGGCGCCGGAGGTTCCGGAAAAAGAAGGATACTATGGGGAATGGGAGGATATCGGAGAAGATTCCGTGACATTTGACCATGTGATAGAGGCTGCTTATACTCCGTATTCTACTACAATTGCCAGCAGTGAAATGAGGGATCATGTACATCCAGTTTTTCTGGCGGAAGGGATATTTGATGGAAAAGCTGTTCTTACCGCTGAGAAAACAGGAGAAGCAGAAAATGAGGAGCTGTGGAAAGTATCTTTGGAGAACGCAGGGGAAGGACCGTATAACATTCGCTTTGCACCGCCGAAAGGGTGGAAAACGACTTCTCTCAGCCTGGTCACAGACGAGGGAGAGACAGAGTTGGAGAGCCTGGAAGATGGAAGCTGTCTTGTATTTCAGGCAGGGCCTTCGTTTGTGTTAAAAGCGGAGAACAGTAGTCTTCGGACGGCGGAACCGGCAAAACTTGCAGCTTTGCTGGCAGTGCTGACGATTCTCTGCGGCGGAGCTGCTGTCTGGTTAATGCGACGCAGAAAAACGCGAAAAAGTGCTTGAAAAAATCCTCTGATAGGGCTATAATATGTCCTATCAGAGGATTCTATTGTTTTCCCGTCTGCTCAGACATAATATTTCCAGAGAAGGTGTTAATTGAAGAAAATAAAGCAAATTATAGCAGTGGGCGCTGTTTTATCCTTGCTGTGGATTCACCCGGTTCCTGCATCTTACGGGGAGGAGGAACGCCTGCCTCCGGCTGAACTTCTGGTAGGCTGTATCACCGGACTTTACGAACCGAGGGAAGAAGAATGGAAGACCAGCGGCAGGGTTGTCAAAGAGGAATTTCACGACTTTCGCCAGGAAGACGGCGGGAGAAGCGCTGAAGCAGTTCGCACGGTCATATATGAGAAGGTAGAATTTCCCGGAGAAATACCCGGCGAGATCGGGGTACAGACCAGGGATGAAGCCCGGGGACTGGAGGGGATCGGCAGACTGACCTTATCAAAAGCGGAGCCAGTTTTAAAAGAAAACGGAGAGCCTGTTAGTGTATGGGCGGAGGATTTTTCCATGATCCTTACGTTCAGGGCTTATGGGGCAGAAACCTATGAATTGGCGGGAAAACGCATTCCTCATCAGGAAGGGCCGCCGCCTTTGAAGGGATATGAAACAGAGCTGCTGGGACTGATTGGAGCAGCGGAAGAGGATCACAGAATCACAGGCTTCGAGTGGGCAGGGGAGCGCTACTTGGATGATTATGGAATTGCCTATCGGAACGCCAGAGCTTTTGGCCTTAGAAAGCTGACAGATTACCAGGTATCGTATGTGGGGAGAGTTTATTTTAGAACTTCTGAAACAGCGGCCGATTCGCTGTATAGCACACAACCCTCTGGTCTGGGCGAAGAATCTTTGGCGCCCTCTGAAGAGCAGGAGGAATTGCCGGATGTCCCGCTTCCTGATTTGGCTGACATACAAGAATTGGGGAAAGAGGCCGCAGAGGATACTCTGCAAGATACAGGCCGGGTGTCTGCAGAGACAGAAGGGGTGCTGCAAGATAGTCAAGAGCCGCCTCCGGCTTTTCATCCGTCAGAGACGGCTTTTGTGAAACGGGCGGCAGCGGCGGCCAGAGCTTTTACAGAGCAGGCGAAGCAGGCTGAGGAGTGGATCTATCAGAAAACATCAATATTGATTTCCTGGCAGACTCTTCTGGGAGGCGGTCTTACAGCAGCGGCGCTTTTAGCCGGATGGTGGCGGAAGAGAAAGTACTTCTTGTGAAAACCTTTTGCATCAGGTATAATGGTGAAAGAAGAAAAGACCGATGATCGGAAGGAGATTGTATATGAAGAATCAGGTATATGATAAATTAGTTCGCTGTTATGAGAGTATTCGCAGTCAGATTCCTTTTACTCCTAAAGTGGCTCTGGTTCTGGGATCAGGATTAGGGGATTATGCCGATGGAATAGAAGTGGAGGGCAGTATCGATTACCATTCGATAGAAGGATTTCCGGTTTCTACGGTTCCGGGACATAAGGGGCGCTTTATCTTTGGCCGTGTAAACGGCGTACCCACTGTAATTATGCAGGGACGGGTCCACTACTATGAAGGATATGCCATGACGGATGTTGTCCTTCCCATTCGTCTGATGAAGATGATGGGAGCTGAAATCCTGTTCCTGACCAATGCAGCCGGGGGCGTGAACTACGACTTTGCGGCGGGTGATTTTATGATTATCCGGGATCAGATCGCATGTCTGGTGCCGTCACCGCTGATCGGTCCTAATCTTGACGAACTTGGCCCCAGATTTCCTGACATGAGCCAGATTTACGATAAAGAATTGAGAGATATTATTAAGGAGTGTGCGGCAAAAAGAAATATCAAGGTCCAGGAAGGCGTCTATGTTCAGTTCACCGGGCCTGCATATGAATCGCCCCAGGAGGTAAAGCTGAGCCGGATCTTAGGCGGAGACGCTGTGGGAATGAGTACTGCCTGTGAAGCGGTTGCCGCCAACCATATGGGAATGAAGATCTGCGGAATCTCCTGCATATCAAACCTGGCCTGCGGCATGACAGATCAGCCTTTGAGTCATAAAGAGGTTCAGGAAACCGCGGATCGGGTTGCGCCGTTGTTTAAACAACTGGTGACAGATTCTATAACAGAATTCGGACAGAGGTTATAAGGGACGGGCAGAGCTTTCATATTAAATTAAGATTTCTCATCGTTTTTTGTTAAGAAATTGGTATGGTATTATTCTAAAAAATGTAGTAAGATAAAGCGTAATACAAAATAGACACAGCAGAGAAAGATTAGAATAATAGATGAGGAGAGTTGATTATGATGAAAAAAACGTATGTATTAGCTATGGCGATAGCCCTGATGACAGGGCTGACGGCGTGCTCTTCCGGAAGCGAAGAGACTGTGGCTGCAGAAACAACGACAGAGGCTGTCACAGAAACTTCCACTGAAGCGGAAACGACGACAGAAGAGGAAACGACAGAGGCGGAGAGAGAAGAGGACTACGTAGACGGAATAGTTGCATCGGTAGATGAAACGACTATGACGGTAAATGCTGATGACGGGACGGAAGTCACTTTTGATATTTCTAACGCGGCGGTAAACGGAGATTACCCTTTGGGCGCCGGGGATGAAGTATCTGTTATGTTTTACGTAGATGATTCGACAGATGTTCAGGAAGCGGCAGAAATTGACATTTATTATTCCGTTGCGGAGGAAAACGCAGCCGGTGATCCTGTGATGACAGGTGTTGTAGAAGATGCCACGATGAATACGATTGCGATAACGGATGAAGCTGACGGACAGACATATTATTTTTCTACTGCGATCGCTCAGATGGTAACAGGAGAAAATGGTCTGGTCGTTGGAGATGAAGTGAGACTCACATATTTAGGAGATGTGGGCGATGAGGAGTACCCGGGGCTGGCTGTCAAGGTAGTTACCTCTGATATGTACGACAGCGAGGAAGCGTCAGTCAATACTCTGACTGGAACGGTTTGTGCCGTAAGCGAGGGAAGAGTGGATCTGGAGACAGCAGACGGAAATATTTTTAATTTTGTAGACCAAGGCGCTGATTTCTCTATGGCCAGCGAGGGGGACACCCTTACGATCATTTATGAAGGCAGCCTGTCCGAACACGAAATTCCGGCAGTTGGTCTCGAATAATAAAAACAGATCTGTCTGTTGAGATGCAGACGGAGAAACATATAGAAAAGCCGAGGAACCTTGAATTTACAAGAGGGGGAATCGGCTTTTTTAGTTTTTATAACTCAAAACGACCAGCTCTGTAATTTTATGATAGTTTAATTTAGATATATATGGTATGATAATCTGGCTGAAAAGAGAACGTTCCGCATGCAGAGTCCTACGGCTGACGGTTAACGCTTTCATAGTAAATACAAAGGGGATAAGAAAAAAGATGATGTTTAGCAGAAAAGATCTGGTAAGATTGTTGGCTCCTCTGGTTGTGGAGCAGATACTGGCTGTGCTGGTTGGTATGGCAGATGTAGTAATGGTAGCGGCTGTAGGGGAAGCTGCCGTGTCGGGAGTTTCTCTGGTGGACTCTATTAACATCTTAATCATCCAGCTTTTATCTGCTTTGGCTACCGGAGGAGCAGTGATTTCCGCCCAGTATCTGGGCAAGCAGAAGCCTGATCAGGCATGTCGGGCAGCCGGGCAGCTTATTTCCATAACGACTTTGCTGTCAGTAACCCTGACAGCTTTTGCACTTCTGTTGAATCGCCAGATTTTAAGCGTGGTTTTTGGAAGGGTGGAAGCCGAGGTAATGAGGAATGCTGAAATCTATTTTGCGATCACGGCGGCTTCCTATCCGTTTCTTGCCTTGTATAATTCCTGTGCGGCTTTGTACCGTTCTATGGGAAATTCTAAGGTATCCATGCAGGTGTCTCTGCTTATGAATGCCATTAATGTGGTGGGAAATGCAATATGTGTGTTTGGACTGCATATGGGAGTTGAAGGTGTTGCCTATCCGACTCTCATATCCAGAATGACAGCAGGGATTATTATGATGGTGCTGATCAGAATGCCGTCTAATGAGATCCGTCTGAAATCCGCAAAGGACTTGAAGCCAAACCGCAAAATGATCGAAAATATTCTGGCAGTGGGGATTCCCAATGGACTGGAGAACAGTATTTTTCAGATAGGAAAATTAACTCTTCAAAGCCTTGTCTCTTCTTTGGGCACCACGGCGCTGGCCAGCTATGCCGTTGCCTCTAACTTGGTAACGCTTCAGTATCTTCCCGGGCAGGCAATTGGACTGGGACTGATTACGATTGTAGGGCAGTGCGCCGGAGCAGGAGAATTTGAACAGGCCAAGAGCTATACAAAATTGTTGATCAAGATAAACTATGCCTGTCTTCTGGTGATCTGTACCATTATGGTTCTAGGAAGCGGAGAAATTGTAAATATCTATAATTTGTCTCCGGCTGCCGGTGAGGAAGCCCGGATGATGATGACAGCCCATGCCGTTGCGATGGTAATCTGGCCCATTGCGTTTACTCTTCCAAATGCTCTGAGAGCAAGCTTAGATGCTAAATTTACGATGCTGGTGTCAGTAAGTTCCATGTGGATTTTCCGGGTTGGATTGGCCTACTGCTTTGTGATGGCCATGAATATGGGAATTATGGGTGTCTGGTATGGAATGTTTGTAGACTGGATCTTCAGAGCCATTCTGTTTGGATTCCGCTTTAAAGGATACGGAAAACGAAAAATGCGGCAGTTAGCATAGCTGGTTGGATAGGTTTATTAAAAAAATATAAAATTAGCACTCGACCCTTGACAGCGCTAATAATAGGTGTTATAGTACGAATAGAACAAAAAAGAATTCGTTTTATAAGTTCCGAAAGGAGGAGCCTATGAATATTAATAAATTTACTCAGAAATCTGTTGAGGCTGTCCAGGGGTGTGAAAAGCTGGCTTATGAATATGGAAACCAGCAGATGGAACAGGAGCACTTACTTTACAGCTTGCTGACATTGGAGGACAGCCTGATTGTGAAGCTGATCACCAAGATGGGTATTCAGAAAGAGCTGTTTATGGATGAAGTCCAGAAAGCATTGGAAAAGCTTCCCAAAGTGAGCGGAGGAGGTCAGCTTTATGTCAGCAATGATTTAAACAAAGTCCTGATCAGTGCGGAGGACGAAGCCAAAGCTATGGGCGATGAATACGTATCTGTGGAGCACCTGTTTTTGGCGATGTTGAAGCAGCCGGACAAGACAATTAAGGAATTGTTCCGGCTTTACAATATTACGCGGGAGTCTTTTCTCCAGGCGCTGTCTACAGTCAGAGGCAATCAGAGAGTTGTCAGCGACAATCCGGAGGCAACGTACGATACCCTGTCCAAGTATGGATATGATTTGGTGGAAAGGGCAAGGGAACAGAAACTAGATCCTGTAATCGGCCGAGACAGCGAGATCCGGAATGTGGTTCGCATTTTGTCCAGAAAGACGAAGAACAATCCGGTTCTGATCGGAGAACCCGGCGTCGGCAAAACTGCTGTGGTAGAAGGACTTGCACAGAGAATCGTCCGTGGGGATGTGCCTCAGGGACTGAAAGACAAAAAATTGTTCGCGTTGGATATGGGGTCATTGGTGGCAGGTGCCAAATATCGGGGCGAATTTGAGGAGCGTCTGAAAGCCGTTCTGGAGGAAGTAAAGAAGAGCGAAGGACAGATTATTCTGTTTATTGACGAGCTGCATACAATCGTGGGAGCCGGCAAGACAGAAGGCTCAATGGACGCCGGAAACATGCTGAAGCCCATGCTGGCAAGAGGGGAACTTCACTGTATCGGCGCTACTACGCTAGATGAGTATCGGAAATATATCGAAAAAGATGCAGCCCTGGAACGGCGGTTTCAGCCGGTTATGGTCGACGAGCCGACAGTGGAAGACACGATTTCTATCCTGAGGGGGCTGAAAGAGCGTTACGAAGTATTCCATGGCGTCAAGATCAACGACTCGGCTTTAGTCTCCGCAGCGGTTTTGTCAGATCGTTATATCAGCGATCGCTTCCTGCCGGATAAGGCTATCGACTTGGTAGATGAAGCCTGCGCTCTCATCAAGACAGAGATGGATTCCATGCCAGCAGAGCTGGACGAATTATCCCGAAAAATCATGCAGATGGAGATTGAGGAAGCGGCCCTGAAAAAGGAGACTGATCATTTGAGCCAGGAGCGTCTGGCGAATCTTCAGAAAGAATTGGCGGAACTGCATGATAAATTTGCAGCTCAGAAGGCTCAATGGGAGAATGAAAAGGCCGGCGTTGAGAGGCTTTCTTCCCTTCGGGAAGAGATAGAATCCGTCAATCGCCAGATTCAGGATGCCCAGCAGAAGTACGACCTGAATAAGGCCGCAGAACTGCAATACGGAAAGCTGCCACAGCTTCAGAAAGAGCTGGAAGCTGAGGAAGAAAAGGTTCGCAGTCAGGATATGAGCCTGGTTCACGAAAGCGTTTCAGAAGACGAAATCGCCAGGATTATTTCACGGTGGACTGGTATTCCTGTGGCAAAGCTGACGGAGAGCGAGAGGAGTAAGACCCTTCATCTGGATGAGGTTCTTCATAAACGGGTTATTGGCCAGGACGAGGGTGTTGAGAAAGTAACAGAAGCAATTATTCGATCCAAGGCTGGCATTAAAGATCCGACGAAACCCATCGGTTCCTTCCTGTTCTTAGGGCCTACCGGTGTCGGCAAGACGGAGTTGGCCAAGGCTCTGGCGGAAGCGCTGTTTGACGATGAATCGAATATGATCCGTATTGACATGAGCGAATATATGGAGAAGCATTCTGTGGCCAGACTGATTGGCGCGCCTCCAGGATATGTGGGATATGAGGAAGGCGGTCAGCTTACAGAAGCAGTCCGGAGAAAACCCTATTCAGTAGTATTGTTCGATGAGGTTGAGAAAGCCCATCCGGATGTGTTTAACGTATTGCTTCAGGTGCTGGATGACGGACGGATTACGGACTCAATGGGCAAGACGGTAGACTTTAAGAATACGATTCTGATTATGACCTCAAATATTGGTTCTCAGTATTTGCTGGAAGGAATCGACCATGACGGCAATATCAAACCAGAGGCTGAAGCCTTGGTTATGAATGATCTGCGAGCTCATTTCAGACCGGAATTTTTGAATCGTCTCGATGAAACAATTCTCTTTAAACCTTTGACGAAAGAAAATATTGGCGGAATTGTAGACCTGCTGATCGCTGATGTGAACAAACGTCTGGCAGACAGGGAGATTAAGATAGAGCTGACAGATGAGGCAAAGAATTTTGTGACAGAAAGAGGTTATGACCCGGTATATGGTGCACGGCCGTTAAAGCGGTATCTGCAGAAAAACGTAGAAACCCTTGCTGCCCGTTTGATTTTAAATGATGGTGTGCGGGCCGGAAATACGATCGTGATTGATGTATCGGAGGAAAATGAACGTCTGATTGCATACACGGAATAATTTAATTGATAAAAGCAGGGCGGATGATGCTCAAAATGGCACCTCCGCCTTGCTTTTTTGTCTGCGCTGAGAATAGACGTAATAGAACAGGCCGGCCCCGTCAGCCAGGAACCAGCCGATAGGAACTGCCCACCAGATGCCAACGACACCGATGGCGGGAATGGACGACAGGAGATAGGCCAAGACCACGCGGGTGCCTAAGGAGATTACGGTGAGAACGACGGACATTCCCGGTTTCCCTAAAGCGCGGTACAGGCCGTAGAGAAGGAAGAGGCAGCCGATTCCGCAGTAAAACGCTCCTTCAATGTGGAGATAGCGGATTCCCTCGGAGATAATAGCCGTTTCTTCGGGACTGACAAAGAGTAGCATTAAAGGCTTAGCCAGGATCCATACCCCGGCTGATATAATGATACAAAAGATCAGTGCAGTAATGATTGCACCTTTCAGTCCTTGTCGAATTCGCTCTTCTTTTCCGGCACCATAATTTTGAGCGATAAATGTGGAGAAGGCATTGCCGAAATCCTGGACAGGCATATAGGCGAAGGAATCGATCTTTACAGCGGCGGCAAAGGCTGCCATGACAGTCGGGCCAAAACTATTGACCAGACCTTGTACCAAAAGGATTCCCAGATTCATGACAGACTGCTGAACACAGGTCAAGATAGAAAAGCTGGCAATTTCCCTGACACAAGACAGACGGATTTGAAAATCCCTTGGACGGACCCGAAATTGAGGGCAGCACATCCATGTATAAATGGCGATTCCGACACCGGAAACATATTGAGAGATTACGGTGGCTTCGGCAGCTCCCACAACCCCTCTGTCCAGGCCAAGGACAAACCAGAGGTCCAAAACGATGTTCAATACAGCGGATATGGCCAGAAAAATCAGCGGTATTACAGAGTTGCCTATAGCCCTCAGCAGGGAAGCAAAGTAGTTATAAAGAAAGGTGGCGGCGATTCCGTAAAATATGACTACCAGATAATCACGCATCAGACCCCAGATCTCGTCAGGCACCTTCAAAAATGTCAAAATGGTATCAATAAAAACAAACGCTAATGTATTAAGTACGACAGTCAGGGAAGCAATCATCAAAAAAGACGCACAGATTCCCTCCTTTAAGCCTTTTTCATCGCCTTGCCCGCAGCGAATAGAAAAAACGGCTCCACTTCCCATGCACAGCCCTAACAGGATAGAGGTGAGGAAAGTCATCAAAGTAAAGGAAGAGCCGACTGCAGCCAGAGCATCGGGGCCAATGAACTGTCCTACGATCAATGTGTCTGCGACATTGTAGCATTGCTGCAGAAGATTTCCCAAAATCATTGGCAGGGCAAAACGGAGCATGGAGCCCATCACAGGCCCTTTTGTCAAATTTTCATTCATATATCATCTCTCTGCTTTCTTATTGTAATTTTAAACTTACGTTATGAAAGAAATTATATCCGTATTGCTTCTGTAAGTCAATCTCAACATTGTTTTTCACAATGAATTCCTGTATAATAATGGATAGATGTGTCTGCATCCGCAGGCACTGCAGCATAGGGAGGCGCGTTTATGTTTTTGGAAGGACTTGACAGCCTGGATCAGAAGATTGTCCGTCTGCTGATTCAGAATGCCAGAATGTCCTATTCTGATATCAGCCATCAGGTTGGAATTTCCAGGGTAGCGGTGAAAGCGCGGATTCAGGCTCTGGAGCAGAAAGGAATTATTGAAGAATATACGACAATCATTAATCCGCAAAAAATCAGCGGGGCAGTTTCCTGCTATTTTGAGATCGAAACACTGCCAGAAACCTTTGGCCAGGTGGCCGAGATTTTAAAGGAAAATGAAACGGTGACACAGATTTACCGGGTTACAGGCAACAACCGGCTTCATGTCCACGCAGTGGCAGCCTCAGGCGAAGAGCTGGAGGCTTTTATCCGGGATGTCATTGATCCGCTTCCGGGGGTGAAGAGCAGCAGTTGCAATATGATTCTGTCACGGGTCAAGGATATTAAGGGGCTTCGGCTGTAAAGCAGATGTTTTCTGCAATCCGGACGGCAGAGTCTTACATCTGCTGTCTGGGAATTTTTGTACATATTGTAAGAGAAATGTAAAGCAAAATCGTTGTATTTATGGTAAGATAGTTTAGAGTATTCAGATAGTGGATCTTTTGACCGGGGGTATGTGGGAGGAACGATGTGCCATCTGAATGGTAATAGATGAGGAGGAAAGGCAGTATGGCTGAAACGAACATTCTCGTTGTGGATGATGAAAAAGAGATCGCGGATCTGATAGAAATTTACCTGGTCAGCGATGGATATAAAGTGTTTAAGGCAAACAATGCAAAAGAAGGGCTGGAAATTCTGGAAAACGAGGAGATCCAGCTGGTTTTGCTGGACATTATGATGCCCGGCATGGACGGCCTGGAAATGTGTAAGAAAATTCGTGAGAACAACAATATCCCTATTATTATGCTCAGCGCAAAATCTACAGATCTGGACAAGATTTTGGGACTGGGTACCGGAGCTGACGATTATGTTACGAAGCCCTTCAATCCGTTGGAGCTGACAGCCAGAGTAAAGTCTCAGCTCAGACGCTATACCCAGCTCAATCCGAGCAGCGCGGCCAGAGCAGATGCGGGCGGAAAAAATGAGATTGTTATCCGAGGGCTGACAATCAATAAGGATAACCACAAAGTTTCCGTCTACGGAGAGGAGATCAAACTGACCCCTATCGAATTTGATATTTTGTATCTGCTGGCATCGAATCCAGGCCATGTCTTCAGCACAGATGAAATATTTGAGAAGGTGTGGAATGAAAAGGTGTATGAGGCGAATAATACCGTTATGGTTCATATACGGAGACTGCGGGGGAAAATGAAAGAAGACACCAGGCAGAACAAGATTATTACTACAGTGTGGGGAGTAGGATACAAAATTGAAAAATGATATGAGCAGGCGTTTTTATACGCGGGTGGTTGCAAATATTCTCTACAGTGCAGGTGTTACCTGCCTGGTAGAGATTTTCCTGGTAACAAATTTATCGATGATTACCACCTATCTGCAGCAAAGCGGGGAAGGCGGCTTCTTTTTAAGCATTTTAGAGTCGGAGACGGTAACAGTTCTGGTCTGTGTGCTTTTGGGAATCTGCCTTTTTGCAGTGATTTTTCTGTTCCTTCAGAGGCGTTCGCTGGAGTACATAAGAAAGATCTATGAGGCAGTGGAGAAGATTTCCCAGGGAGATTTAAATACTGAAATAGAAGTGGTAGGCGACGATGAATTTTCCAGCATGGCGGCCGGTCTGAATCAGATGACGCGGGATATCCGCAGTTTGATGGATAAAGAGCGAGAAGCAGAGAGGAGCAAAAATGAGCTGATTACCAATGTGGCTCACGATCTGAGAACGCCGCTGACGTCTATTATCGGATACCTGGAATTACTTTCGAACGGGACGCCAATGACGCCGGAGATGGAGAAAAAATATATTGATATCGCCTATACTAAGGCGAAGCGTCTGGAAAAGCTGATTGAAGATCTTTTTGGATTTACAAAGCTTAACTATGGGAAAATATCTATGAAAGTGTCAAAAGTGGATATTATCAAACTGTTAAGCCAGCTTCTGGAAGAATTCTATCCCAGCTTTGCGGAAAAGAATTTAGTATATGAGCTGAGAAGCAATGTCCCGGCAAAGGTGATTACGGCAGACGGAAATCTTCTGGCCCGGCTGTTTGACAACCTGATCAACAATGCGATCAAGTATGGGGCGGAAGGCAAAAAGATCCTGGTGGATGTTGAGGCGGATGACGCTGTGGTCACAGTGTCAGTAACCAATTACGGCTATGTGATACCGGCCAGTGAACTGCCCTTTTTATTTAATAAATTTTACCGGGTGGAGCGCTCCAGATCTTCGGCTACAGGCGGCACAGGGCTGGGCCTTGCTATTGCAAAGAATATTGTGGACATGCATGGAGGGGATATTCGCGTTGCCAGCGATCTGAACGGGACAGTATTTACGGTGAGACTGAAGGTGAACTTCGATATCAACAAGGAAAATTTTGGTGAGATTGGATAACGGTAATATGGCAATAGGAAAAAAAATAAGATATGGATGTGTTTTTGTCGCCTGCCTTCTGATTTTTGCCGTCGTGCTTCTCTTTGCAGGACCTATGAAAGCGGAGGATAGAGCGCTGGGCGCTGTCCTTGAGGAGACTGAAAGATATCTGGAAACAGAAGTGGCTATGGATGCCAGCTACGGATTTGACAATATGGCCAAGGGCGGCCGCTACCTTCCGGTATATGTGACCCTGGAAAACCAATCGGAAGAGCCGTTTTATGGTGATATTCGGGTGGTTTCCATGGAGTCGGATTACAATATTTATCAGTATGAATTTCCGGTTTCGCTGGAAGGCGGAGAATTCAGCCAGAAAAATCTGAATATCCCGCTGGGGGTAAAGACAGACCAGCTTTATGTTTGCCTGTACGATAATAAAGGCGATATGGTGATGAGAAAGCGCCTGAAACTGAACACCAGGGAAGACATTCCGGAGCTTTTGATCGGAGTTATCAGCGATAGCCAGGACCGTCTGCAATATTTTGATGACGTGGGTGTCAGCTACAGTACCCTGAGAACCCGACTCTGTTCAATGGTTGCGGGGAGTGTACCGACCCAGGCTGCCGGCCTGGATCAGTTGGACATTCTCCTGATATCAAACTATGATGTGCGGAGGCTGTCGGAAGACCAGCTTGCTACAATCAAAGAGTGGGTGAACCGGGGAGGTGTCCTGCTTTTGGGAACGGGTTCCAGAGGGCCGGACAGTGTTTTGGAATTTCTGGACGGCGATTTGAAAACAGAGCCTCAGGAGCTGGGAACAATTTCCGTAAATATGGGGGAAGGCTATCTTTTTACAGGAACCGGTTCCTCTTACCTGGATCTGTACTGCAACGACATTAGTTTACGGGAAGGGACAGTCCTGTTCGAGAGCGACGGAATTCCGCTGATTACAACTGTAACCCAGGAGAGCGGAATGATTGCTGTGGCCGCTTTCGATTTTGCGGATTTGGATGAGTTTTGTTTTGAAAATCCAAGTTATGTGGATGATATGCTGACAAAACTATTAGGGGACGCAAGGATTACAAGGCTGTCGGATTATCTATACAGCGGGACATCCAAAGCTTACTGGGCTGTTCAGGGGATCCTTGGGGGCGGAAATGTGGATAAACTGCCCCAGATCGGAATGTATGCAGTGGTGTTGATCAGCTATATCCTGCTGGCCGGCCCAGGATTGTACTTCTTCTTAAAACATCGTGAAATGAGACAGTATTATCGCGGCGGGGTTGTGCTTCTTTCCCTGCTCTGTACAGGGATCGTTTATGGAATGAGCGGCGATACCCGTTTCACCAACACCTTCTTTAACTATGCCACCATTCAGGACGTGTCGGACAGTGTGGTGACGGAATCTACCTTTATCAGTATGCAGGCTCCCGATGACCGGCCGTATACGGTTGCACTGGATCCAAGCTATACGGTTCGTCCTATAACCAGGAGCGCTTATTACGACTCGGAACAGGTTCCCAGATTTAACGGGGAGGAAACTCCTAATATTACCATTCGGTACAAGGAAGACGCAACCGAACTTCGGGCACAGAATATCGCGTCATTCTCTCCAAGCTATTTTGCGCTGGAAAAGAGACTGGATGGTACAGGGGAAGCACCTATACAGGGTAAGATTTCTTATTTTGAGAATCAGATAAGCGGGTCAATCACTAACAATATGGATTGTAAGATTGAGAATACGGCAGTCCTTCTCTACGGCTCTCTGGTGTTGGTGGGAGATATAGAGCCAGGGGAAACGGTGACACTGGAGTCGGAAGCGGCCATTCGCTATCCAACGGATGCAAATTTGGCCGGCGACACTGCAGAGCTGATCACCGGGAGTTCACAGTATGAACAGGCAGATATCACGGACCGGAAATATCTGGAAACACTTGCGCGAACCAGCCTGCTGGAATATTACCTTGCAGAGTATCTGACAGGTTATCAGCCGGGAGCGCGGATTGTGGCTTTTCGGGATGTAGAGCGGGACAATACCTTTTTGCTGGATGATCAGTATGAAGTATCCGGTCTTACGATGTATACGGCGGCTGCAGAGTCTGATATGAGCCGCGGCGAATTGGTATATCGCCCGTCTGTAACCAGACCTCCGACAGTGATCAATGGTACGTACCAGGCGGCAGCCAACACGATTTCCGGAATTACGCCGGTTACTTTGGAATACAGTCTGGGCAGCGAGCTGGAGATTGAAACGCTCACACTGGAGACGCTGTCCCAGGTGTTTACAGAAAACGATGGTGTTGCAGGACTGAGGCTGTTTGAAGGTGGAATTTACTTTTATAATTATCAAGAAGGCGACTATGATCTGATGGACAGCAGACAGACCAAATACGAAGCGTCAGAGCTGAAACCGTATCTGTCTCCCGGAAATACGATTACAGTCAGGTATGTGTGCGACAGTCCGGAAGAATTCGGAAATGTGGCCCTTCCGATATTGAGTGTGACAGGGAGGGAGCGAAATGCTGAAAATTAGAAATTTAACGAAAACTTTTGGAAAATATCACGCCTTATCGGGGCTGGACATGGATGTTCCGGAGGGGGCTTTGTACGGTTTTGTAGGCCCGAACGGAGCGGGAAAAACTACAACCATTAAGATTTTGTGCGGTCTTCTGATTCCGGACGGCGGCAATGTAGAAATCTGTGGCATGGATATTGCGGAAAACACCAGAGAGATCAGAGGAATGATCGGCTACGTTCCGGACTATTTTGGAGTCTATGAGAACCTGAAAGTGTCAGAATATATGGAGTTTTTTGCTTCCTGTTACGGCCTTTACGGTCTGAAGGCCAGAAAACGCTGTACCGCTCTTTTGGAACAGACCGGATTGGAGGAGAAGACAGATTTTTATGTAGACGGACTGTCCAGAGGAATGAAACAGAGGTTGTGTCTTGCCAGGGCAATGATCCATGATCCCCAGATCCTGATTATGGATGAGCCGACATCAGGGATGGATCCCAGAAGCCGTTTTGAGTTTAAAGAGATTATCCGGGAACTGAATGAGCAGGGGAAGACGATCCTGATCAGTTCCCACCTGCTGCAGGAATTGTCGGAGATATGTACAGACCTGGGGATTATTGAGCAGGGCCGAATGGCACTGAGCGGAAGCATGGAAGAAATTTTAAACAGGGTCGATACTTCACGGCCGCTGTCCATCACCGTAAACGGCCGGGTGGAACAGGCGCTGGCGATTCTCAGGAGTCATCCATGTGTACAGACTATATCGGTCAAAGACAAAGAGATGATGGTAGGATTTATGGGAGACAAGCAGGACGAGGCGCAGCTTCTGCAGCAGCTAGTTGATGCGGATGTTCCTGTCTGCGGATATGCGCGGGTTCGCGGCGATCTGGAAACCTTATTTATGCAGATCACGGAGAAGGATGAAAAGGAGGTGCTGATTCATGAAGGCTAATCCTGTGTACAGAAAAGAAGTGAAAGCCAGCTCCAGAAGCATCCGAGTACCCATGGCATTGCTGGGGTTTAATGGGATTCTGGTGGCGGCAGCCCTCATTAACATGTATTCGCTCTTGTATCAGGTGAGAACTACGGCGGAGGTCCAGTACTCCGGGCTTCTGGCAATGTACAGGATTGTGGCTGCGGTGGAGTTTGCTCTGCTGCTGTGCGTCATGCCGGCAATCTCCTCGGGAAGTATCAGCGGGGAAAAGGAGCATAGAACCCTCGATCTTCTGCTGACAACCCAAATGTCTCCCAGACAGATCGTTTGGGGAAAACTGTTGTCCTCTCTGGGAGATATGTTTCTTATTCTGATTTCCAGTTTTCCTGTAATCGCATTGGTATTTGTATATGGAGGGGTTACTCCCCAAGATGTGATTACGGTAATTCTATGCTTTGTAACTACGGCGCTCCTGATTACCGGGATCGGACTCTACTGTTCAGCTATGTTTCAGCGAACTGTTTTATCCACAGCCGTTTCTTACGCTTCAGTAGTTCTCCTGATTGGGGGGACTGTAGCGGCTAACCGGTTTGCGCTTGGACTTTCTACCATGCGATGGAACAGCTATATGAACCAGATTGGAAGCGTGGCCGACCAGGCCACCTCCGGCGGCTTTCAGTATCTGCTGTTGTTTAACCCGGCAGTTACCTTTTACTCGATTATCAGGGAACAGTCGGGAGCCAGAGATGTTTTGGGGGAAATTGCCAGGTGGATCGGTATTCACAATGAAGGGTGGATTACAGACCACTGGGTGCTGGTCAGTATTGCGGTGCAGCTTCTAACCGCTGTACTTTTGATTCGCGGGACGGCCAGGTGGATTGATCCGGCTTCCAGAAAGAGGAGGTTGGCGGCTCCGCCTTTCTGGAAAAATGGAAAAAAGAGTTAGAAGATTCGGAAAACAGCCGTAATCGTGATGCAGGCTCCAATACCCAGGAGGGTGGGAAGGGCGGCGGAGACAGCCGTCCATTTCCAGGAGCCGGTCTCTTTTTTTATGGTCAAAAGAGTAGTAGAACAAGGCCAGTGGAACAGGCAGAACAGGACCATGGAGACAGCGGTCTGCCAGGTCCACCCGTTGGCTGCGAGAAGTTCCCTTAAGACCACAGAATCACTCATATCCGTCAGGACGCCGGACTGAAGGTAAGCCATCAGAATAATCGGGAGGACGATCTCATTTGCCGGAAACCCCAGGATAAATCCGGTGAGTATTACGCCGTCCAGTCCCATCAGCCGTCCTAGAGGATCGAAGAGTCCTGTCAGAAGAGCGAGAAGAGTGGGGGCATTTGAGGCGAGTTCACTGTTGATTCCGGTTCGGGCCAGCGCGAAAAATCCGTTTTCCGGCCCCACGTAAGCGATATTGGCCAGGCCCCAGATCAGAAGACCTGCCGGAGCAGCTACGGCTGCGGCCCGGCCGAGGACAAACAGAGTGCGATCAAAAATGGAACGAAGGATGACCCGGCCGATCTGGGGACGGCGGTAAGGCGGCAGCTCCAGTGTGAAGGAAGAGGGGACGCCCTTTAACAGAGTGTGGGACAAGAACCACGAAGCGCCAAGGGTGGCAAAAACACCCAGCAGGATAATAAGCGTAAGACAGGCGGCAGCGGCTAAAGATCCGGCGGAGCTTCTCTGAATACCGGCGGTAAAAAAAAGAGTAATGAGGGTAAACAGCGTGGGAAAACGGCCGTTGCACGGAACCATGGAATTGGTCAGGATAGCGATCAGCCGTTCCCTAGGAGAATCGATGATCCGGCAGCCTGTGACGCCAGCGGCATTGCAGCCCAGCCCCATAGCCATAGTGAGGCACTGCTTTCCGCAGGATCTGCAGCGTTCAAAGGCCTTATCCATGTGAAAGGCCACCCTGGGAAGGTAGCCAAGGTCTTCCAGAAGGGTAAAAAGGGGAAAGAAAATGGCCATGGGAGGCAGCATGACGGAGACCACCCAGGCTAACACCCGGTAAAGGCCATATACGAGAGAGCTGATGACCCATTCTGGAGCAGAGAGCGCCGTCAGACCTTCCGCCAGCCAGCTCTCCGCCTGGAACAGAGCGTCCCATAAGAGCTGAGACGGGTAGTTGGCTCCGGCCATGGTGAGCCAGAAAATCAGCATCAGCAGGCCGGCCATAATAATTTTGCCTGAAACAGGTCCGGTAACGATCCGGTCGATCAGTTCATCTCTGGCCCGGTAATCGGTCCGGCTGTAGGAAACCGTCTCGGCCGCCAAAAGTTTCGGCGAAAAATCCAGGCAGTCATAAGAAAACTTTTGACTGCTGGCATCAAAAATGGCCTGTCGGATCTCATGGAAGGTGCAAGACCGTCTGGCACAGCAGGGAACCACAGGAATCTGAAGGACATCCTGAAGAAGGGAAAAGTCGATGGAGATTCCCTTTTTTTCGGCCTCGTCACAGAGATTGATACAGAGCACGATGGGAAGACCGTGATCTCTGACGCAATCCAGCCGGGTAATCTGGGAGAGAAGGTAGAGTCCACGCTCCAAACAGGTGGCATCACAGACGGCTACAATGACATCGGCTTGGCCGGAAGCGAGAAAATTGCGGGTAACCTCTTCTTCCTCCGAATGGGGACAGAGGGAATAGGTGCCAGGGAGATCAACCAGAAGGAAGTCTCTCCCGCCATACTGAAAAACGCCCTGAGCGGAGGCCACTGTCTTGCCCGGCCAATTTCCGGTGTGCTGCCGTAAGCCGGTCAGACCGTTAAAAATACTGCTTTTGCCTACATTGGGATTGCCTGCCAACGCAGCAACGATAGGTCTTTTTTCCATGAATACCTCCAGCCGGGCCGCCTGTGGGGAATTCTGGAAGGCGGCAGCTTTTACCTTTTATCTATGAGCAGGGAGAGGAATCTGTGCTATTCCACCCTGGAGAGGAGAAAACTATGAAGAAGACATTTGGCGTCCTGGCCCACGTGGACAGCGGAAAAACAACATTTTCGGAGAATCTTTTATACCATATGGGTATTGTGCGCTTTCCGGGCAGAGTGGATGCGGGAACTACCCTGCTGGACACCGACGAGGTTGAAAAGGCGAGAGGAATCACTATTTATGCAGGACAGAGCCAGTTTGAGTACCAGGGGGATACCTACTGCCTTCTGGATACTCCCGGCCATGTGGATTTTTCGCCGGAGACTGAGCGGGCGGTGACGGTTCTGGACTATGCCATTGTTCTCATTGATGCGTCGAAGGGAGTGGCAGCCCATACCATTACACTATTCCGCCTGCTGGAGCGGTATCGGGTGCCGGTGTTCTTCTTTCTAAATAAAATGGATCTGGAGACAGCGGATGAGGTCCGGGTGATGGAAGAACTCCGGGAAAAGCTGACAAAGGATGCTTTTTTGGTAGGAGAAGAGGACGGAGAAACCTTGGGAGAGGGAAAGGGACGGCTTTCAGAAGAACTGGTGGAGTTTGCCGCAGAGCGGGATGACGATTTGGCGGAACGCTATCTGAATGGGGAAGAGATAGATGCCTCAGAGCTGTCCGGAGTTTTGACCCGGCTGATAGAGGGGCGAAGGGCTTTTTTGTGTTTCAGGGGATCGGCGGCAAAGGATCAGGGAATTCAGGAATTTTTCAGAGCTTTTCACTGTCTTACCCGGACCAACTATCAGGAAAACGGGAGTTTCACAGGGCGAGTCTACAAAATCCGTCATGACGGAAAGGGGCAGCGAGTTACCTTCTTAAAAGTTTTGAGGGGAACGCTGAGTGCCAGGGAAGAACTTTTCTCCCGGAAAGGTACTGCCGGAAAGGTGAACGAGATACGTATCTATTCAGGAGAGAAGAGTCAGAGTTCGGAAACCGTTTCGGCAGGTTTGCTCTGCGGTGTAACAGGACTGTCTGATGTGTCCTGCGGCTCTCTGCTGGAGAGTGATGGGAGCGGAGCGGATGAGGAAGAAAAGAAATTGTCTTTCCGGATGATTCCTGCATTTCAGGCGAAAGTGGTTTCGGAAGAAACAGACAGCCACAAGCTTTTAAAAGTTCTTAAAATTCTGGAAGAGGAAGAACCGCAATTGGCGGCAGAACACAGGGAAGACGGCAGTATTCTGGTAAGCGTGATGGGGAACATTGAGCTGGAAGTTCTGAAACAGGTTTTGGAGGAACGGTTTGGAATTCAGGCGGAATTTTCCAGACCCCAGGTTTTGTACAAAGAAACCATTGGGAAGCCAGTGATGGGGTTTGGACACTATGAACCTTTGCGCCATTATGCGGAAGTTCATCTGAGACTGGAACCGGCCCCAAGAGGGAGCGGGATTACCTTTGACAGTGAGTGCCATGTGGATACTTTAGGGGAAAACTATCAGAATTTAGTGAAGACTCATGTTTTTGAACGGGTCCATAAGGGGATCCTGACTGGTTCGCCGCTGACAGATGTCCGAATTGTGCTGACGTCAGGGAGAGCGCACCTGAAGCACACGGAGGGAGGCGATTTCCGGCAGGCCGTTTACCGGGCTATTCGTCAGGGGCTGGAAAAAGCAAATAATATTTTGCTGGAGCCTTACTGCAGCCTGGAAATTGCGGCGGAAGAAGAGTATGCGGGAAAGATTATGGCCGATATCCAAAAACGCAGCGGTTCTTTTGAGCCGCCGGAACGGTTAGGAAAGACTGTCCGGATACGGGGAGCCGGACCGGCGTGTGAATTTATGGATTACGGGATGGAATTGGCGGCCCTTACCAGAGGGGGCGGCAGCGTTTCTATGGTGACAGAAGGCTATCGCCCCTGCCACAATTCGGATGAAGTGATAAAAGAGAGAGCTTATGACAAGGGCGCTGATAAAGAAAATCCTTCTTCATCGGTTTTTTGTTCCCACGGAGCCGGATTTGTGGTAAACTGGGACAAAGTAGAAGAGTATATCCATCTGCCCCGGGAAGTAATCCGGGAAAAGCCGGATGGTGAAAGTTAGGAACGGAGTTTAAAAAATGGAAATTACGCAATTTTTAGGGGATTATTATGAAGAATTATTTTTAGGATATGTGAATAAACGCTACCGTTCTATGACTACCGGAGAGGTAAAAAAGCGAATGGAAAAGCTGTGCCTTTCCACGCTGGAAGAAGTGGAGAAATCCAATGAGCTGAATGATATCCACGCAATGCTGGCAAAGGTCTGCGCTTACCTGATGCACAAAGAACATACGGTTCGCTCCGAAGAGCAGAAGGCGGCTATAGAGGCGTATATGGAACAGGCGCGTGGTTTTTGCCGCGATCTGGCCATATGGGATCTGAAATTTCTGCCGGATATGACCGAAGGGGAGCTGGAACAGATTTTAAAGATGCAGGGAATTCGGCGTTATCTCCTGACAAACTCCCTGAAGAGATCGTACCAGCTTTTCTATATTCCCAAAGCGATTCAGAGAGGAATTTCGGAATCTATGGAAAAGCGGCCTGAAGATGAATATCCGGAGGCCAGGGCAATGAAACGGAAATTTATCCTCCATATCGGCCCCACAAACAGCGGAAAGACTCACGATGCCTTGGAGCGCTTAAAGGAGGCCTCCCACGGAGCTTATTTCGGGCCCCTGCGTCTCCTGGCGCTGGAGGTTTACGACAAGTGCAACGGAGAAAATGTCCCCTGTTCTATGGTGACGGGAGAGGAGACCATCGAGGTCCCGGGGGCGGTGTGTCAGGCGTGTACCGTTGAAATGCTCAATGACCATGAGTATTTTGATATTGTTGTCGTAGATGAGTGTCAGATGGTAGGAGACCCATACAGGGGACATAACTGGACCAGAGCGATTTTGGGGCTTCGGGCCGAGGAGATTCATCTGTGTATGGCGCCGGAGGCAGAATCGATCATCACCCAGATGATCAAACGCTGCCATGACACCTACCGCATTGTCCGTCACAAAAGAAATACCAGGCTGACGGTAGAGAAAAAGCCCTATTCTCTGTTAAACAATCTCAGAAAGGGAGATGCCCTCATCGTATTTTCCAAAAAATCGGTTCTGGCCCTGGCGGCCCACCTTGAAAAGCAGGGGATTTCCTGCAGCGTAATTTACGGAAGCCTTCCGCCGGCGACTCGCAGGGAGCAGGTGCGCCGTTTTCTGGAGAAAGAGACGGATGTGGTGGTCAGCACAGATGCAATTGGTATGGGCCTGAATCTTCCCATCCGCAGAATTGTTTTTGTGGAAACCTCTAAATTTGACGGCACTGTAAAACGGCCGCTGGAGCCAGGAGAAATCAAACAGATCGCAGGCCGCGCCGGACGTTTTGGGATATATGAGGAAGGATTTGTTGCGGCCATTGACGGGATTGACATGATCGAGGACGGCCTTTCCAGGCTGCCTGTGCCGATCATGAAAGCCTATATCGGCTTTCCGGAACAGCTTCTGAATCTTCCTGCCGATATCGATCATTTGATCAAGATCTGGGCCTCTATGGATGCGCCGGCTATTTATCAGAAGATGGAGGTAGATGAGCTTCTCGCCTTGTATCAACATTTTTTGACGGTTCACCGGGACCATTTAAAAGAATTCAGCAAGCAGGAAATTTATAAGCTGATTACCTGCGCCATTGATATCAACAATAAATTGGTGGTAGATTTGTGGAAAGATTACTGTCGGGAGTACCGGGATGTGGACGAGCTGGAATTCCCCTACAGTCCGGGAACCGACCTGTATGACTTGGAGAGCTACTACAAGATGCTGGATCTGTATTTTCAATTTTCCAGAAAAGTGGCACTGCCGATTCAGCAGGAGAATCTGGAGGAAGAACGCCGGGAGACGGAGCAGGAGATCAGCCGGATTCTAAAGACGGAATGCGGAAGCTATTCCAAAAAATGTTCTATCTGTGGACGCGAGCTGGATTGGAACTATCCTTTTTCTATCTGTGAAAGATGTTTTGAGCGGGGAAAGAGCGAGCACGGCCGCCGAAGCAGAGACAGGGACAGAAGGGGACGGAGAAAGAGCGGCCAGAATCACAGCCGGCAAAAAGAGGTGCCGGCTGGGGAACAGAAAAGATAACAGAAATTATTCGGCATTTTCAGCCCTGGAAACAAAAATTTCCAGGGCGTTTTTTTCGCGGAGAGCAATAACGGCACATCGAACCAAATAGGCCGACATGCCGCCGCCCCGGCCTTTTAAGACACAGGAGATGGTTTCGCCAGGGACAAAACCCAGGTCGAACAGGCGAAGAGCCATTGCGTCTTCTCCGGCCAGGAAGGCGACCTGAGCCGTTTCGCCGGCCTTTATCTGATTTAATGGGACGACCATATCATCACATCACGAAAAGGAACAGTTAATACCAGGATATGCAACCAGAGCCAAATGGTTAAGAACCATTGACCTGCAGCCTTTTCCTTCGCTCTTAGTTTAGAGTAATCGGAACCGGAGCGTCCACTGTCATGGAATCCGGGGTGACGGCGCAGTCCATTGCCAGGATATGGACTCCGGACTGAGAAGCAGCCTTCAGGGCATCGGCGAAAGCCGGATGAGTCCCTCGGTTGGGAGAAAAGCCTGTTATCTCCTTCATCTGGATCACAAATAAAACGAAACAGGAAAGCCCCTCGGCAGCAGCGCGGGAAAGCTCTGCAAGGTGACGGACGCCGCGCTCTGTTGGAGCGTCGGGGAACATGGCAAGACCATGGTCCTCCAGAGTGACGCCTTTGACTTCCATAAACGCAGGCTTCCCATCCAAAAGAAAGGCCAGGTCAAAGCGGGAGTTCCCGTAGACGACCTCCCTGCGGAGATCGGAAACTGCTCCGTATTCGGCCAGACCGCCCTGACGGATCCATTCCCAGGCGGCCTGATTGGGAGCCTGAGAGTCCATGTTGATAAGAAGGGGCGGCTGATTCTCCCGTTCCTTTAAAACGGCGATAACAGAGTACCGGGTTTTCCTGGTTGTGAGGGAAGCTTCGGAATGGTCTTCCAGAAAAATAGTCGTACCCGGGAGCAAGAGCTCCCGGCAGCGGCCGGTATTTTTCACATGACAGGTGACAGTGCTGCCTGTGAGGTCTGCATAGGCAATAAATCGATTGGGCCGGGATAGAAAGACAGCCGGACGAACGGTATTGTAGCGCATAGAGAGTTCTCCTTACTTAACGTTTCATGAGGCAAGTATACAGGGAAAATCTGAATTTGGCAAATCCGTAGACCGATTTGCCTTGCACCTGAATAGAAAGTGTGCTAGAATTGCCACAAATGTTTCAGTGTTGAATACGGATTCGGAAGAGAGGTTGCAGCCATGGCATTATCATATCAAAGTACACGAGGCGGAGAAAAGGGAGTGACGGCTTCCCAGGCAATTCTTCGGGGCTTGGCAGAGGACGGGGGACTGTACATGCCGTCTGAGATTCCGGCCCTCTCGGTCTCAATGGAAGAGCTGGCAGGGATGTCCTATCAGGAGACTGCCTATGCGGTAATGAAGCCGTTTTTAACGGATTATACAGAAGAAGAATTAAAAGACTGCATTGCAAAAGCCTATGACAGTAAATTTGACACAGAAGAAATTGCTCCCATGGCGAAAGCAGGAGGCATGTATTTCCTGGAACTGTTCCACGGAAAGACCATTGCCTTTAAAGACATGGCTTTATCCATTCTTCCGCACCTTATGACGACGGCAGCAAAGAAGAACCAGGTTGATAGAGAGATCGTTGTTCTGACAGCCACCTCCGGCGATACAGGAAAAGCAGCTATGGCCGGTTTCGCCGATGTGCCGGGCACACGAATCATCGTCTTTTATCCCAAAGGCGGAGTGAGCCGGGTACAGGAACTTCAGATGCGTACCCAGAAGGGAAGCAATACCAGTGTGGTGGCGATCCACGGCAACTTTGACGATGCCCAGACTGGCGTGAAGAGGCTTTTTGGAGATCAGGACCTGGCAAAAGAGCTGGCCGACAAGGGATTTCAATTCTCCAGCGCCAATTCCATCAACATCGGACGTCTGGTTCCGCAGATCGTATATTACGTGTACGCCTATGCAAAGCTGCTGGCCCACGGCGAGATCACAGATGGGGAGCCAGTCAATGTAACGGTTCCTACCGGGAATTTCGGCAATATTCTGGCGGCGTATTTTGCAAAGCGGATGGGGGTGCCCATCGCAAAGCTGATCTGCGCTTCCAATGAAAATAAAGTACTCTACGATTTCTTTTCCACAGGGAAATACGACCGGAACCGGGAGTTTATCCTGACGACATCGCCCTCCATGGACATCCTGATCTCCAGCAACCTGGAGCGCCTGATCTATCTGAGCACTGGCTGTGACGGCGAAAAAACCAGGGGATTGATGGAGAGCCTGAGCCGGACCGGAGCCTATACGGTAGACAGTGAGATGAGGGCTTTCCTGACAGATTTTATCGGAGGATATGCGACTCAGGATCAGGATGGGGAGATGATAAAAACCCTTTTCCAGAAAACCGGTTATCTGGTGGATACCCACACCGGCGTGGCGGCGGCAGTGTACCAGGACTACAGAAAGAAGACCGGCGATGAGACAAAGACAGTTATCGCTTCAACGGCAAGCCCCTATAAATTTTCCAGAAGTGTAATGGAAGCCATTCAGGGGCCGAAGGGCGAAGTAGATGAATTTGAACTCATTGACCAGATGAGCCGCCTTAGCGGAATTCCGATTCCCCAGGCGGTAGAAGAGATTCGGACGGCTCCTGTTCTCCACAACCGGGAATGCGGCAAAGATGAGATGAAAAAAGAAGTGAAAGATATTCTGGGGGTATAGGCAAAAAGGTAAGGAAAAGAAGAAACTTGTCCTTTTCAATTCCCGTAAAATGAGATATAATAAATCATGAAAGTTACCGCTGAAAGTATGCGGGCTTAAGAGCAAAAAATGTAAGGGAGGTCTTTCCAATGTTAGTTTCAGCAAAAGATATGCTTGAGAAAGCAAGAGATGGAAAATATGCAGTTGGCCAGTTCAATATTAATAACTTAGAGTGGACCAAGGCGATCCTTCTCACAGCAGAAGAGTTAAAATCCCCGGTCATTCTGGGCGTATCCGAGGGCGCAGGGAAATATATGACCGGATTTAAAACGGTTGCAGCTATGGTATCGGCTATGATTGATGAACTTAAGATTACCGTTCCGGTAGCTCTTCACCTGGATCACGGCACCTATGAAGGCTGCTACAAGTGTATTGAGGCAGGGTTCTCATCCATTATGTTTGACGGTTCTCACTACCCGATTGAAGAGAATGTTGAGAAGACCAAAGAATTAGTGAAAGTCTGCGAAGAGAAGGGCATGTCCCTGGAGGCAGAGGTCGGATCTATCGGCGGCGAGGAAGACGGCGTAGTCGGACTGGGTGAGTGCGCTGATCCTAAGGAATGCAAGATGATCGCAGATCTCGGTGTTACCATGCTGGCTGCAGGTATTGGCAACATTCACGGAAAATACCCGGAGAATTGGCCCGGCCTGAGCTTTGAGACTCTGGCTGCAGTAAAGGAAGCAGTGGGCGATATGCCTCTGGTTCTTCATGGAGGTACAGGTATCCCGGCTGATATGATCAAGAAGGCCATCAGCTTAGGCGTTGCAAAGATCAATGTAAACACCGAATGCCAGTTGGCATTTGCGGAGGCAACCAGAAAGTACATTGAAGCAGGAAAGGACCAGCAGGGAAAAGGCTTTGACCCGAGAAAACTGTTGGCTCCCGGTACCGAAGCAATTAAAGAAACTGTAAAAGAGAAGATGGAACTGTTCGGCTCCATTGGAAAGGCTTGATGCTATAAATGACAGTGAAAAGACTGCCGTATCCAGCGTTGAAACTGGGCGGCAGTCTTTTTGATTCTGAACGTACATTGATGCTGAAGAAAAGAGAAGGAGGAAGTAAATTAATGCCCGTAGGAATTATTGTGAACTGTTTAGCTGTAGTGATTGGCGGAGCGATCGGAAGCCTGCTGGGGGAGAGAATATCGCCAAAACTGCGGAATTCCCTGACGATGGTATTTGGCGCCTGCTGGTACTGTTCTGCGCCAGCGGCACAGGACTTTTTGGATCCATGCAGGCCGGGATGACGGGGATCACAGTATATTGCTGGCCAAAAGCGTGCTGGATTTGTTTACAGCCCTTATTTTTGCCGCGAATCTGGGAATTCTGGTGTGTACGATAGCGGTGCCTCAGTTCGCAGTAATGATGATCTGCTTTTTAGGGGCTTCATTTATCATGCCGATGACAAATGAAGCAATGCTGGGGGATTTTTCCGCTTGCGGTGGCCTTCTGACGTTTGCCACAGGTCTGCGAATTGCCGGAATCAAAAATTTTCCGGTGGCCAACATGCTCCCGTCCATGATTTTGGTCATGCCAGTTTCATGGGCGTGGAACAGTTTTGTTATGCCTCTGCTGTAGACGATGGATATATCTGGCAGATCAGACGGCGATGAGAGGATTCGTAAGGCATGACAGGACAATGCAAGAAAAGTGTTATAAATCGTAAAAGACGACAGAATGTCGTAATAGAGTTGTCAGAAATGAAAGGAAATTGATGGAAATTATTCACACAGCATTTACAATTCGCTGATAAGCTGTCTCCATAAGCTCTTGGGAGCTTAGATTTCAAAGAGGAAAGGAGACATGTTTATGAAAGGAAGGAAGAAAACTGCGGCGATCTGCCTGACTGCGATGGTGATGACGGCAGGAGCGGCAGGAACGGCTTTGGCGGCGACGGCTCACTGGGAGCAGGAAGGAGACGAGTGGGTTTACCTGGACAAAGACGGCGATAAGGTGACCGATACCTGGAAGAAGAGCGGTGAATACTGGTACTACCTGGACAGTGATGGGTACATGGCAAAGGATCAGATCATCGTCTCCGGCTCCAACGACGACAAATATTATGTAAATATTTATGGAACAAAGTCCAGCAACCGGTGGGTTGCCATGGACAATGAGGGGGACAACGAGTGCTCCGACCAGGATGACGTTTCCACCGTATGGTATTTCTTCGGATCTGACGGGAAAGCGAAACGGGGCACTGACGGTAAAAAGATCTTTACCAATATTCCTTACGGCTCGGCCATGGACAAGAAAGGCATTTTCCTTTTTGACGAGGACGGCCATATGCTCAGCGGCTGGCAGGATGTGGAGCTGTCCAGCGGCGCTGTGAAGACCTACTATTTTAATGGGGAGGACGAGGGATATGCGGCGACTGGCTGGCAGTATCTGGAGCGGCCTGACAGTGAGGACTACTACGATGACCCCATGGACAGCGAGGCATGGTTTTACTTTGATACCAACGGCCGGGCAGTGAAAAATCAGACGAAATACATCAATGGCTTCTATTATACTTTTGATGAGACTGGGGCCATGGATGACACCTGGGTGAAGGGAACGCCGGGAATTTCAGACGGCACCGCCAACATTGCCAGCGATGCGGCTGCCTTCTACACCGATGAGATCGGCTACAGAAGAAGCGGATGGATCTATACTTACGATCCGGACGATGAATACGAGGAGGGCGACGAGTACTGGTTTTACCTGAGCACTAAGGGCGAAGCCTTCAACGACGAGGCTAAGGACGCAAAAGAGAAAAACGCTCTGGGCGTTGCGGCGACGGATCTGTACACCGGAGACACCTATGACAATGTGGCGGCAAAGGTGATTAAGAATAAGACCTACCTGTTCGATGAGAACGGCCGCATGATCACAGGCGTCGTGCAGCTGGATGGTGGCAGCGCATACCGTTCCGGCGGCAGCGCTCTGGCAGACGGAGCCATCTATTATTTCAGTACAGACGACGGCTCGGCGGAAGGTGCCATGGAGACAGGAAAAGTGACCTATGACGATGAAGGTGAAGACGTTGTTTACTATTTTAAGAGCAATGGACAGGCATACCGGAACGCGCTGGTCGGCGGAGCCATCTACGATGCAGAAGGCAGGAGGATTGAAGCTGAAGACGCATCCTACATGCTGTATGTGACGGAAGCAGATATCACGGATGATGACGGCAAAACGGTTAAGATTCCTGCCGGGACACAGGTTGTTGTGGGCCGCAGCGGTTCAGTTAAGAGGAGCGGTACCGTTGAGGTGGACGGTGTGAAATATACCATTAACCGGGACACCTATGAGGCAGTAGAGAAAGAGTCGTAAATTAACTGTAAGAAAGCAAATCTGGTGGGAGTTCACAGAATTTCCACCAGATTTTCACATAATACTCATGGTTTGAACACAGTTTTCCTTTAAAGTATTTCCTGTAAGCAGAAAGGAATTTCAAATTCTAGAAGGAAAAGGAGATATGTGCTTATGACAAAGAAAGGAAAACTGATAGCAGTAACATCTGCTGCAGCGCTGATGACAATCGGGGCCAGCAGCATGGCCTTTGCGGCGACAGCGCATTGGGAACAAGAAGGAGAGGATTGGGTTTACCTGGACAGCGATGGAGACATGGTGACCGATACCTGGAAAAAGAGCGGATCCAACTGGTACTACCTGGACAGTGATGGGTACATGGCAAGGGACCAGATTATTGTTTCCGGCTCTGACGACGATATTTACTACATTGATTCTACAGGTGCAAAAGTTATCAATACCTGGGTTTCCATGGATAACGAGGGCGATTATGAGTGTACGGATCAGGAAGATATCTCTACAATCTGGTACTACTTTGGTTCTAACGGAAAAGCGAAAAGAGGAGATGGTACCAGTAAGGTGTACACCAATATTCCCTACGGGACTAACGGCAGCCTGACCGGAACCTTTGCATTCGATGAGGATGGCCATATGCTCAGCGGCTGGCAGGACATCGAACTCTCCAGCGGTTCTACTTACACATATTATTTTAATGGAGAAAATGAGGGATGGGCTGCTATGGGATGGCAGTACCTGGAACGCCCGGATGACGAGGACTATGAAGATGAGCCTGATGACGACGAGGCATGGTACTACTTTGGAACCAATGGCCGGGCAGTAAAAGATCAGACCAAATACATTAATGGCTACTACTATACATTTGATGAAACCGGAGCCATGGATGATACCTGGGTAACCGGTACACCTGGTGTTTCAAACAGCACAGCATCCATTGCCACTAATGCGGCGGCCTTCTATACAGAGGATGTCGGTTACAGAAGAAGCGGTTGGATTTATACTTACGATCCAGATGACGAAGACGAGGAAGGCGATGAATACTGGTACTATCTGAGCACTAAGGGCGAAGCGTTCAACGATGAGGCAAAGGATGCTATAAGCAATGAGGCTACAGGCGTTACGGCTACTGATCTGTATGAAGGTGACGTCTATGAGGACGTGGCCGCAAAGGTGATCAAGAATAAGACCTATCTGTTTGACGGAAATGGCCGTATGATTACCGGCGTCGTAAAACTGGAAGGCGGCAATGCATACCGCTCCGGCGGCAGCGATCTGGCAGATGGAGCCATCTATTACTTCAGTGATGAAGACGGTTCCTATGAGGGCGCAATGGAAACAGGAAAGACAACCTACGACGACGAGGGTGAGGATGTCGTTTACTACTTTAAGGACAATGGTCAGGCATATACCAATACCTTGGTCAGCGGCGCTATCTATGATGCAGAGGGCAAGAGGGTAGAAGCTGAAGACGGCGCAACCTATATGCTCTATGTGACAGAAGATGACATTATGGATGAAGACGGAAAAACCGTAGAGATCGCAGCAGGCACTCAGGTGGTTGTAAACCGCAGCGGTACTGTTAAGAAGAGCGGTACTGTAGAAGTGGACGGTGTAGACTACACCATCGACAGAGACACCTATGAAGCCACAGAAGATTATGACGACTAACAGAAAGACAGGTGATTAATCCTAATCAACGGATTTTTCATAAAACAGGTTCACAAAACCGAATTGCATTACATCACACAATAGAGAAACTCCCGCAGGATTTCATTTGCACTCTCCGGATCCTGACGGGAGTTTTTCTTTTACAATTTCTCTTTACTTTTCGGGAAAGAGCCATTACAATGTATACCAGATTTTATGCATCAGTTCAGCCGTATGATTTTGTAGGGCTACTGATACGACTTTATGTGGAGGAGTATGCCGGATGAGTGATGTGATAAACGTAACAGATATTTTTGGAAAAAATGTATTTAACGATGCAGCCATGCGAGAGTATCTGCCGAAAAATGTCTACAGGAAATTGAAGAAGACCATTGAGGATGGCGCCGAACTGGATTCCAGCATTGCCGATGTGGTGGCTCACGCCATGAAGGAATGGGCGATTGAGAGAGGTGCCACTCACTACAGCCATTGGTTCCAGCCCTTGACCGGGATTACGGCTGAAAAGCATGACTCGTTTATTTCGGCTCCGGATTCCAATGGAAGGGCAATCATGGAATTTTCCGGAAAAGAGCTGATTAAGGGGGAGCCGGACGCGTCATCTTTTCCATCCGGAGGTTTAAGAGCAACATTTGAGGCGCGGGGCTATACCATGTGGGACTGCACCTCGCCGGCTTTTCTTAAAGAGGATGCCATTGGAGTGACTCTTTGCATCCCTACGGCATTCTGCTCCTATAAAGGGGAGGCACTGGATAAAAAGACGCCTCTTCTGCGCTCCATGCAGGCAGTGGATGAGCAGGCGCTGAGGATTCTCAGACTGTTTGGAAACACCACGGCGAAACGTGTTGTCCCCTCTGTAGGTCCGGAGCAGGAGTATTTCCTGGTGGACAGGGAAAAGTACCTGCAGAGAAAAGACCTGATTTATGCAGGAAGAACCCTTTTCGGTGCAATGCCGCCAAAAGGTCAGGAAATGGATGACCACTACTTTGGAACGATTCGGGAGAGAATCGGTTCTTTTATGCATGAGCTGAACATTGAACTGTGGAAACTGGGGGTTTCTGCCAAGACTCAGCACAATGAGGTGGCTCCTGCCCAGCATGAATTGGCCCCTATTTACACTGAGGCGAATGTGGCGGTAGATCACAACCAGATGACAATGGAGACCCTGAAAAAGGTAGCGGAACGCCACGGGCTGACCTGTCTGCTCCATGAAAAGCCTTTTAAAGGGGTAAACGGTTCGGGAAAACACGATAACTGGTCATTGATCGCTGACGATGGCATCAATCTGTTAAATCCAGGTGATACGCCCCATGAAAATGTCCAGTTCCTGTTAGTTCTGGCGTGCATTTTGAAGGCAGTGGATATTCACGGAGACCTTTTGAGAGAGTCGGCAGCCAATCCGGGCAATGACCACAGGCTTGGCGCACAGGAGGCGCCGCCTGCCATTGTATCTGTCTTTTTGGGAGAGCAGCTTGAGGATGTAATCGATCAGCTCTGCAGTACTGGAGAGGCCACCCATTCTCTGAAGGGAGGCACGCTGCGAACCGGAATAAAGACTCTTCCGGATCTCTATAAAGATGCAACCGACCGGAACCGGACATCGCCTTTTGCCTTTACAGGAAATAAATTTGAATTTCGCATGCTGGGATCTTCCGATTCAGTGGCATCTCCAAACATTGTTCTGAATACCATTGTGGCGGAAGCTTTCAAAGAAGCGGCAGATGAACTGGAAAAGGCAGAAGATTTTGACATGGCTGTTCACGATATGATTAAAAAACTGTTTACAGAGCATCGTCGGATTATCTTCAATGGGAATGGATATTCTCAGGCATGGGTGGAGGAGGCGGAGCGCCGTGGTCTGCCCAATATTAAGTGCGCTGTTGACGCCATCGAGACTCTGGTGACAGATAAAGCGGTCAAGCTATTTGAAACCTTCCATGTGTTTACCAGGGCCGAACTGGAATCCCGCGTGGAAGTAGAGTATGAGGCATACGCCAAAACCATCAATATTGAAGCGAAGACCATGCTGGATATGGCCGGCAAGCAGATCATTCCGGTAGCTGTTCGTTATGCCACCAGGCTGGCCCAGTCTATCAAAGATGTAAGAGAGGCCTGCCCGGAGGCGGATGTCAGCGCTCAGACAGAGCTGTTGCTGGAGACCTCCAGCCAGCTTGGGAAAATGAAGAAAGCCCTCGCCGAACTTCAGGAGATTACAGACCGGTGTGCGGCCATGGAGAGCGGGAAGAATCAGGCCAAGGCGTATTATTCTCAGGTGGTTCCGGCTATGGATCGTCTGAGAGAGCCGGCTGACCGGCTGGAGATGGTAGTGGACAAGGAATTGTGGCCATTCCCCAGCTACGGGGATCTGATCTTTGAGGTGTAATTAGTTACTGGCCAGTAACCATACCACTTTAAAGTGCGTACTTTACGGCGAAGGCCCCTACGGATAGAATGATGATATAGAAATCAAAAACGTTATCTGAAAGGGGAAGATCATTATGAATGAAACCGCTAGAAAGTATGTCGCAATGTTCCGTCAGGTAAAAATCGCATCTGCTGCTACAGTAGATGAAGATGGGATCCCTCAGAGCCGCATTATCAACGTCATGCTGGCTGAGGATGACGGAATGTATATTGTTACATCTAGAGGAAAACCTTTTTATAAGCAGCTGACAGAAACAGGAAGGATCTCTTTATCTGCCATGTGTCCGGACTGCCAGTCTCTGAAGTTTACCGGAAGGTGCCGGATTGCTGACAAAAAGTGGGTTGATAAGGTATTTGAGGAAAATCCGGGAATGAATGAGGTCTATCCTGGAGATACACGCTACATTCTGGATGCCTTTCATATCTATGAAGGCCACGGGGAGTGGTTTGACCTGCTTCATTACCCGATCAGCCGGGAACAGTTTGCCTACGGGGGAGACGAGAGAGAAAAGGCCGGTTTTGAAATTACAGATAACTGCATTGGCTGCGGTTCCTGTATCTCGGCATGTCCACAAAAGTGTATAACAGAAGGAACGCCGTTTTCCATCAACCCTGCCCACTGCCTCCAGTGCGGGGCCTGCTTTGAGATCTGTCCGGCGGGAGCGGTGAGACGGCTTCACAGGTGAGACTATGATTGCATTTTTACAAGAAGTGATTCAACTGTATATCGAAAGAGGCTCCTGGTTTTTGGAACTTTTAGGGGCCCACGTAAGACTGTCAGCCATGGCGATTTTAATTGCGGGTACCCTGGGGCTGCTGATCGGCATCCTGCTGTCTGAATACAGAAAGGCGGCTCCGGCTGTGATTGGAATCTGCAATGTCTTTTATACAATTCCGTCCATTTCCATGCTGGGTATCCTGATCCCGCTTTTGGGAATCGGCGACCGCAATGCGGTTACGGCTATTTCTATATATGCTTTGATGCCGATGGTGAGGAATACCTACACCGGCCTGGTGACGGTTGACCAGGATATTTTGGAAGCGGCAAAAGCGATGGGAAGCACCCGGATGCAGATTTTGAGGCGAGTGAAACTTCCTCTGGCCCTTCCGGTCATTCTGACTGGTCTCAGAAGTATGACCGTTATGGCGATCTCCATGTGCGGCCTGGCTTCCTATATCGGAGCCAGCGGCCTGGGAAAAGCGATATACCGTGGAATCAGTATTTACAATCCAGCTATGACATTTGCAGGGAGCATTTTAATCGCGCTTTTGGCGCTGGCGGCGGATCTGCTGTTGGGGCTGGCAGAAAAAGCTTATAAAAAGAAACGGAGAATGATTTAAAGATGAAGAAATTTAGATTTGCAGCAGCAGCTATTGGGACAGGAATCCTTGTCAGCCTGACGGCATGTTCCGGACAGAGCCCACAGGTTCAGGAGAGCAGCCAGACGGAGTCTCAGGAGGTAGCCGAGAATACGGCGGCGGCTTCCCAGGCAGAGAAAGATCCCATTGAGATTGCCACAAAACCTATGACAGAGCAGTATATTTTGGGAGAGATGCTGAAGATTCTGATTGAAGACAGTACCGATTATACAGTTAATGTGACACAGGGAATCGGAGGCGGTACATCCAATATTCATCCGGCTATGGAAGCTGGTGAGTTTGACCTCTATCCGGAGTATACTTCCAGCGGATACGTAATGGTGCTGGATCACAGTGCCAGTGGGGTTTCCGATGAAGAGATATGGGAGACATTGCAGAAAGAATACCATGAGAAATACGGCATGGACTGGGTCGGCCTGTACGGTTTTAACAATACATTTGCAGTTGCTGTACGCAGCGATGTTGCCCAGCAGTACAACCTGAAGACTACCTCCGATCTGGCGGCTGTTTCCGGAGAGCTGGTATTTGGAGGCAATCCGGATTACATTGAGAGAGAGGACGGATTCGGACTGCTGTGTGAGACTTACGGCTTGGAATTTAAGGACGTTATGGATATTGATATCGGTCTGAAGTACCAGGCCATGGCCAACGGGGAAATTGATGTGACCAATGGATTCACCACCGATGCCCAGCTAGGAAGCGGCGATGTGGTGGCTCTGGAAGACGACTTGAAGCTGCAGGCAAATTATTACTGCTCTACGGTTGTCCGTGAAGATACACTGGAAGAATATCCGGGCCTGGAGGAAGCACTGATGAAGATGGATGGTATTCTGACAGACACGGAGATGGCAGAGCTGAACTATAAGCTGGAGATCGAGGGGCTGGATGAGCACCAGATCGCTCTGGACTTCCTTACGGAAAAAGGATTGATCACCAATGAATAATGGAAACACGTATGATATTGCTGTAAATTTTCAGCATGTGTCGGTCTCTTTTGGAGATAACGAGATTTTAAAAGACTTTTCTCTGGAAGTGCAAAAAGGCGAGTGCCTTACCATTATCGGTACTTCCGGCTGCGGAAAGACGACGATGCTGAGACTGGTCAACGGCCTGCTGCTCCCGTCGTCCGGCACAGTGGAGGTAAATGGACAGGATGTGGGGACATCTGACCTGATTAAACTCCGCAGAGAGATCGGCTATGCAATTCAGAATGTGGGACTGTTTCCTCACATGACAGTGCGTCAGAACATCGCATACGTTCCCTCGCTCTCTAAAAGATGGAACCGGCAGGAGGAAAACCGGCAGATCCAACGGCTGCTGACTGTGGTGGGACTGGATGCAGCGATGGCTGACCGGTATCCCTCAGAGCTTTCCGGCGGCCAGAAACAGCGAGTGGGGATTGCCCGCGCTCTGGCGGCCAATCCCTCCATCTTATTGATGGACGAGCCTTTTGGGGCGGTAGACAGCATTACGCGAAGAGGTCTCCAGAAGGAGTTGAAGAATCTCCACAAGAGTCTGGGACTTACGATCCTCTTTGTAACTCATGATATCCGGGAAGCTCTTCGTCTGGGAGACCGGGTTCTGGTGATGAAGGAAGGAAAGATTGTGCGGCTGGACACACCGAAGGCGATAAAAGAAAATCCGGGAAGCGATTTTGTCGCCCGGCTGTTAGACGAAGATGAAGAATAGATATCAACGATGGGTTTGTACCTGTCCGGGTGCTTGAAAGCGAGTACCTGGGCAGGATTTTTAATATGTGCCGCAGTTGTTTGAGTGGTTGCTCCGGAAAAGGAGAGGACTGCAGAACGGATAGCAGAAGATTGAAAAGACAAAATATGGAAAAGTATTAATCTTCCGGTAAGGATTCTTTATAAAAAAAGTAAGGATAACGCAAGAATTCAATGCTATACTGAAACCGACGGGAGGAATGGGAATGGTAGCCATTTATGGAGCGGTTCACCTGTTGGTGGATTTTGCCTGTGCATATTTGATGTTTGCCGGAATATATGGGACAAGTCAGTGGTATCTGTGCTTGCTCCTCTATAATTTCTGTGCCTTTGCTCTGCAGATGCCTATAGGTGCAGCGGCGGATGGCTGGAATAAGAATGGAAAGCTCTCTGCAGCCGGCTGTATTTTGATCGCTGCCGCTTATCTGGTCTGCGGAGTAAACGGAGTGGCGGGCGCGGTGATTGCCGGCCTGGGAAACGGCATGTTTCATGTAGGGGGAGGGCTGGATGTTTTAAATTCCAGCAAAGATAACACGGGTTTTTTGGGAGTATTTGTAGCGCCCGGATCAATCGGTCTTTTTGTCGGTACAGTCCTGGGAAAGGGAGCTGTCGGGCTGAGGGATTGGCCGGCGCTTTTGCTTTTAAGCGGGACTGCCGTCATGATTTATGGGGTAAAACGGAAAGGTCTTTGGAGAGCATCTGAGAACCTGCCGGTTTCCTATGATGGAATCCGAACCAGAGGAGCGGCAGCGGCGGCAGTATGCTTGGGGCTGGTAGTAATTTTTCGGTCGTATCTGGGAATGGTTCAGACCTTTGACTGGCTGGGAGCAGGAGCCTTTATCGCCTGTGCTACCGGGCTTGGAAAAATGGCAGGAGGCTTTCTGGCTGATATTATTGGTCTGAAAAAAACAGCGTTCTGGTCGGTGGCCCTGGCGGGGGGTCTGTACCTGTTTTCGGGCTATCCTTTGGCCGGAATTCTGGCTGTGTTTTTCTGGAATATGACGATGCCGCTGACTCTCTGGGCTGCAGCGAAAATCCTGCCAGGTGCCAAGGGGTTTGTCTTTGGCCTTATGACGTTTTGCCTGTTTCTGGGATTTTGTCCGGTTTATCTGGATGCGGCATCCTTGACGGAGATATTCCCATACCCTGGAATGGGGCTGGCCTTTTTGTGCGGGGTATCGCTGATATTACTGTTAAATGGAATTAAGGTTGTGAGAGAATGAAAATAGGCGCCTGGATATTTGCTTCTATGGGGGTATCGCTGACTGTAACGCTGATTTTGGAACTTGTATTTGCCTGGACCTGGAAGATCAGAGAAAGGCGGGAACTGATGCTGGTGGCCGCGGCGAATCTTATGACCAACCCTGCTGTGGTGGCGTTTTACTATTTGGCTGCCGTCTGGCTTTTTCCAGGCGGGGCAAAAAATGGGGCGGAGAATATCTGCCTGTGGGCGGTTAAAGGAATTTTGGAACTGGCTGCGATATCAGTGGAAGCTTTGTCTTACCGGAAGTACAGCAGAGGGATCCGCCGCCCGTGGCTGTTTTCAATTTCAGCAAACTTGTTTTCCTACTGGGCGGGGGCGTTTTTACAGAAATTGATATAACAGGCATCAGAAGAATCGATAAAGAGGAGAGGACAATTATGAGAAAAATTTGGAGAAAGGCTGGGGCTGCCTGTGCTTTGGGAGCAACGCTGGCGGTCCTTGCCCTGGGGGCGGCTGTCATTCCTGGTCCCCTGAGAAACTTTATGAACGAGCCCATCGGGAAAATAGTTTCCGGGCTATTTCCTGCTCAGGCCGATGTGATCTGGGAACCGGAGGATCCCTTCTATATGGAAAAGAGCTGGGATGAGGACAGGCGGGATGAATTTGTCCACCAGGACCGGAATTACTTTGTAAACCAGGAGCAGGGGTATCTCTATGTAGTGGATGATCCTGAAAACCAGAACATCACAGATGGGTTGGAAAATGGCACCCTGGTGTATGTATCCTTCACCTATACGGACAGCGACGGCGTAAATTGGGGCGTTATTCAATATCAGAGGACAGCAGACGGCGATGTGACCCCAAACTACGGTGCTCCTGGGGAGGACGGGGCAGAAGTTATGACCGGCTGGATCCGAATGGAGGATGTGTCCCTGGTATACGACAGCGAGGCATTTATGGAAGAACATAGAGACGAACTGGAGCTGGCGTCCGGTCAGGAAAAGGTGAACCTGGAGGAGGGGGAAGAGATGCAGTGCTGGACCTACCCCGGTTCCGGCAGCACTTCTGGGACCATCCCTTCTGTGGATGACAACCTCCATGTAGACTATTTGTATACGGATCAGGACGGAAGAGAGTGGGGCCATATTGTCTACTACTATGGCGTCAGAGATGTGTGGATCTCTCTGACCGATCCGACTGCTACAGACCTGCCAGTACACGCAGGAAAGACAGATGAAATCCTGCCCTTAAAAACGTTGCCGCAGGAGCTTCCGGCTACTATGGCGGAGGCGCTGGGAGAAGAAAATGCGGCTTCCGGACTGTCGCTCTGGCTGACGGTTCTAGGATTGGTGGCCCTGTCGGTGGGTGCCAGCGGAGCGATCATCTGGTATTTCCACCTGCACAAAACGGGCGAGTAGCCAATGCAGATGATTTTATAGAAAGGTTACTGAAATTTTACAAAAATCTGATAGTTGAGGCCTGCAAGTGGTGGTACCATCATAATTGAAAAAACAAGGGGATCACTTTTTTTGCAGGTGTTGAGAGTCTGACTATTTTTGGATCCGTGCTGGGGCGCGGGGCTGAGATGGTCAGACTTTTGTATTTTGTGAGGTAAACAGAATGAGAAAGAAACAGATGAAAAATTACTTGTACATATTGCCGGCATTCGTCTTTTTGGTGCTGTTTACGATTTACCCGATCTTGCGGTCGGCATGGCTTTCCTTTTTTGACACAGATGCTGTCCTGTCTTACACAGACTTTGTGGGTCTAAAAAATTACAGGGAAATGGT
Source organism: uncultured Lachnospiraceae bacterium (assembly GCA_904395885.1). Taxonomy (GTDB): domain Bacteria; phylum Bacillota; class Clostridia; order Lachnospirales; family Lachnospiraceae; genus UMGS1370. Next base: position 12,487 of record CAJFOF010000008.1, on the reverse strand, counting down.
GGAAAGCCCGGTTTTTCGCGAGGTGGCGGCAAACACTCTGATTTTTGGAATCCTTCAGGTAGTCCTTTCGACTGTGTTGGGATTTCTGACGGCTCTCCTGGCCTCAGGGAAAAAGAACCGGATGAAAGGCATTTTCAAGGTGGCGCTGTTCTACCCGTATATTTTGCCCTGGACGGTAGGCGCCATGGTCTGGATGTATATCCTGCATCCCACCAGAGGGATCGTCAATATGCTTCTTCACACAAGGATACAGTGGCTCAACAGCTACCAGCTCACTCTGTATGTGCTGGTGTTGATCTCTGTGTGGAAGACTGTGGGCTTTAACTTCCTCTTTTTCCTGTCGGGAATCCAGACGATCTCAGAAGAGCTGTGGGAGGCCTACTCCATGGACAGCAAAAGCGTTGTCAAGTGGGTATGGCACGTTGTGATTCCTCTGATCAGCCCTACGGCCTTTGCAGTGATCCTTTTGTCCGTGGTAGGGAGCTTCCAGTCAGTGGATCTGATCTATATCCTGACTCAAGGGCGGCCGGGGAACTCCACGAATACCATGATTTACTATATCTATCAGGAAGGAATCACCAACTGGGACATTGGCTATGGCAGCGCTCTCAGCACCGTACTGTTCCTGGGCCTCCTTCTGTTTACCGTGGTCTATCTGTTTGTCGGAGAAAGGAAGGTCAACTATGAACAGTAAAAAATGCAGATCCTTTGCGGTCAACAGCCTGATTTTGATTCTCTCTGTATTTGCATTGTTTCCGCTGTTCTGGATCTGCATCACCGCGATGAAAACCCAGGGGGAGATCCTGCGGGAACCGCTGAGCATTACGCCCAACCTTCAGGCACTGAGAGAAAACATGACGGAAGTGTGGGGACGGGCGGATTGGCTTTTGTACTATCGCAATACCATCATTCTCACCATCAGCGTGTGGGCGGTTCAGATGGTGGTGGCAATCCCGGCGGCCTACGCCTTTGCTATTCTGAAATTCCGCGGGGCCGGGATCTTTTTCCTGCTGGTGCTGATGCGGCTGATGATCTCGCCGGAGAGCACCATGCTGTCAAATTATATGACTGTGCTCCATCTGGGCGCCTACGATACTATGTTTGGCATTATGCTGCCCTATATTGTATCGGCCCAGGCCATCTTCATGTTCCGCCAGGCATTCCGCCAGCTTCCGTCAGCGCTCTACGACAGCGCCAAGATAGACGGCTGTGGGGATTTTCATTATATGATCAGAATCGGGGTTCCCCTGATCAAACCCTACATTACGGCATTTTCGATTATCACCTGCGTCTACCAGTGGAATGCATTTTTCTGGCCTATGCTGATTACGAAAACACCGGAAAAACGGATCCTTCCCATCGCCATGACGTTTTTCGGCCTTCAGGCGGAGAGCGGATCTGAATGGGGATTGACCATGACGGCGGCCATTCTGGTGTCATTTCCGCTGCTCCTGCTGTTTGTGATATTCCAGAAACAGTTTGTCAACAGCTTTGTCACCTCAGGGATTAAATAAGGGTTCCAATAAATTTTATATATAACTTAACTTATCTTAGGAGGAATTGGACATGCTCAAACTTAAACCTTCAATGACAGTTTCCATTGTTCTTGCAGCGGCACTGGCCGGAGGATGCTCATCCGGCGGGACAGCGCCGGAAACTTCTCAGGCGGAAGTCACTCAGGAAGCGGCTTCCCAGCCAGCGTCGTCAGAAGAGACAACGGCAGGCGAGAGCAGCGGAGAAACCGGGGAAGCGGAAAATCTGTGGTTCTACTATCCGACTCAGGTGGGCGGCGATCTAGCCAACGGAATGGAAGAGATCGTGGCGGAATTTAATGAGACCCATCCGGACATTCATGTCACCGCAGTTTACACCGGTTCCTACAAGCAGACGGCCCAGAAAGCCATGTCGGATCTGGCGGCGGGCAACGGCCCCGATGTAATCCTCTCGGGAATGCTGGACATTGTTGATTATTATAACGTGGGAATGGTGGAGGATATCACACCGCTGATTGAAGCGGAGGGAGAAGAGTGGTCTTCTGATTTCGTGGATGGATTCTGGGGGAATTTTGTCATGGAAGATGGAAAGACCTACGGCCTTCCTTTCCAGCACAGCGTCTGCGTGCTATACTACAATCAGGATATTCTAGACGCTGCCAATGCCAAGGCTCCGGAAAACTGGGAAGAGATGCTGGCTGCCATTGACGCGATTACAGCCTATGATCCGTCCATTGTACCCATCGAATTCCCATCTGATGTGTGGGTGCTGGAGGCTCTTACCATGTCAGATTCTGGAAGTTTGATCAAGAGCAATGTGGAGACGGCGTTTGACAGTCAGCAGGCGGTGGACAGCCTGGACTTTATGTCCAATATGATCAAAAGCGGGGGAATGATCAATTCTTATGCATCCGCGGCGGAAGATTTTGTGGCGGGGAGCTGTGCCATGATGCTCAACACCACTGGAAATCTGGGATTTGTGGCGGCAGACCAGACTGCTCAGTGGAACGTGGGAATGGTTCCGGTGCAGACGGAACCGGGATTCTCCTACGGCGGAGGCGGCTTAATCATGACCAGCGGCCAGTCAGAGTCCAGAAAGGCGGCTTCCTGGGAATTTATGAAATATATGACAAGCCCGGAAGTTTCTGCAAAATGGATGACTGTCAGCGGTTACTTTGCAGTTCGCAAATCAGCGGCAGATCTGCAGATCACAAAGGATTACTATGCAGAAAATCCACAGCTTGAGGTTGCAGACAGGCTGCTTCAGTATGCGTCGGCTCAGTGGTCAACTAAGAATTACTGGGATGTATACGCCAGTATGCAGACGGCCCTGGACTCTGTCCTGATTGACGGGTCGGTATCGGCGGCCGATGCCCTGGCACAGGCCCAGCAGGAGGCTATGGCAGCCATCGCAGGAGAATAGCTATGAAACTATATCTGATCCGGCATGGAGATCCGGACTATGATAAAGACAGCCTGACGGAGGAGGGCAGGCGGCAGGCTCATGCCCTTGCCTGCCTTCCCTGGATCCGGTCCGAAGGCGAGTTTTTCAGCTCGCCTCTGGGAAGGGCCAGGGAAACCGCGGCTCCTGCAGCGGAAGCGGCAGGAAAAGCGGTTGAGATTCTGCCGTGGCTGAGAGAGATGGACGATGTGACAGTGTGGGACAGACGAAGACCGGATCTGGCGGTCTGGAATCTGGCTCCGGAACGGCTGAAGACTCTGGAAAACAGGAGATTTCTGGAGGACGCTGTCATGGCAGAAACCTGCCTGAAAAAGCGGTGGGAAGAGCTGGAAAGCGGTGGACTCAGCCTGCTGTCCCGCTATGGGATCAGCCGCAGGGACGGCGCATGGCGTGAGGACGGGCCGTTGGAAGATCGATATATTGCACTTTTCTGCCATCTGGGCGTCGGTCTTGCGTTTCTGGCCTTCCTCTTAGACCTGCCCCCGGCCGTTCTGTGGCGCACTGGATTTCTATCACCCTCATCTGTGACGGAAATCCTTGCAGAGGAGTCAGGGGACGGCCGGGTGAATTTTCGGATCCTGAAGATGGGCGGGGTAGAGCATTTGGCTTTAAAAGGCATTGAGGCCGGAACCAGAGGCCTCCAGTATAATTTTAAATAACAGAGGGTGGAAGATATGAGATTCGGTGTCTTCGCAGACGTTCATTTCTGCAGCAGGGAGGATGACGGGGAGCGCTTTTTCTCCCAATCAAAAAGGAAGCTGGAAGCATGCCTGAACCGCTTTCAGAAAGCGAAGGCAGATTTTGTGGTGTGCCTGGGAGACCTGATTGATGGGAGCGAGGACAGTGAGGAGTTAAAAGCCTGGCTGGAAGAATTGCAGACAGTGATCCGGGGAAGCGGGCTTCCCTTTTATATGTGTCCCGGCAATCATGACCGGGGCGGCCTGCCGGATGCGGATCTCCTGGCCCTGCTGCCGGGGGTGCCTGCCGGCGGTTACGGTTCTTTTGAGGCAGAGGGAATCCATTTTGTCCTGTTGGATTCCAATTACCAGAAAGACGGCAGGCGGAGGACGGCGGCGGTCAAGTGGGATGAACTCTATCTGGATGAACAGCAGCTTCAGTGGCTGGAGATGGACCTGGAACAGACGGATAAACCGGCAGTGATCTTTGTCCACGCCAACCTGGACAGCCGTCTGCTGGAAGGAGAGAGGGATCCCCATGTGGTGGTGAATCACCGTCAGGTGAGAGCGGTCCTGGAGAAAAGCGGAAAAGTCAGCCTTGTCCTGCAGGGACACTGTCACAGCGGGGCGCTGACAGTTCAGCGGGGGATTTCCTATGTTACTTTAAAAGCGCTGGTAGAGGGGGAACGGCAGATTCCCGGACTGATGGTGGACTGTGATCCGCAGAAGGAAGAATACCGGCTGGAATTTTTTGACGGAGCAGAAGCGGATGACGGAGAGACAGAATGATACCCATATACTGTTAGGCGGCAATACGGCAAAAGTCCTCTTGCTGTACATAACGCCCATCGCCTTTTCTCTTTTTCTGCAGTCACTGTACGGGATCACTGACCTGTGGATCGTAGCGCGGTACTGTCAGTCAGAGAGTATTCTGGCGGTTTCCAGTGCCGCACAGGTCACCTCCTTTTTTACCATGGCGATCACAGGAATGACCGCAGGGGCGGCAGTGCTGATGGCAGGCTCGGGAGAGTCCGGGCGGGCCGATCAGACGGCGGCAGCCGGAATGAGGCTGCTGGTGGTTCTGGGTGTTTTCCTTGGCCTGCTTATGTATCTGGGAGCGGGGCAGATTGCAGAATGGATGCAGATGCCGGAAGGCGCTGCTCAGGAGATGGGCAGGTATTTGCGGAGCTGTAGCCCGGGGATGCTTTTTACGGCTGTTTACCAGATGGTCAATGCCATCTACAAAAGTGCCGGCCGCTCAAAGATCTCGCTGTTGTTTGCGGCGTTTTCCGGAACAGTCAACTTATTTGGAGATCTACTCCTGGTGGGACAATGGGGGATGGGGGCAGCCGGAGCCGGAGCGGCGACCATGGCGGCCCAGGGCCTCTGCGCTGTGCTGGCTCTGGTCTATCTGAGAAAAAGTCCCGTATTCTTTTTAAAGAAAACAGCAAATTTTTCCGGCGGGCAGAGGCTTTTTTCCAGCGCAAAAAAAGGCTGGGATAAAACCGCGGAGATTATCTGCCTGAGTTCGCCGATTATTTTAAACTCGCTCCTTACGGGGATTTCCATTCTGATTGTCACCAGTATGATCAATTCTGCAGGCATAGTGGAGGCAGCAGGCGTTGGGATCGCAGAGAAAATGTTTGCATTCTTCGTCCTGGTGCCCACGGCCTTTCAGGAGGGCCTTGGCACGTATACGGCCATCCATCTGGCTGCAGGCAGGAGAAGCCAGGCGGTCAAAGGACTTTGGACGGCCTTTGCCTGCTCCTTTGTTTTCTGCGGGCTGATCAGCTTAGTTACATTTTTTCGCGGAAGAGAGCTGGCTGGCCTTTTCCAGGCGGATCCGACAGTTTTGACAGCCGCGGCCGCCTACCTGCGAGGAGATTCCCTGGAGTATGTATTCCTGGCTTTGATGTACTGCCTCCAGGGGTATCTGAACGGCCTGGGAAAGACAGGGTTTGTCATGGTGTCTGCCCTGGTGACAGCCTTTTTGGTAAGGATTCCGCTGATCTTCTGGCTCTGCTGTGCGGAGCAGATCTCGGCAGAGGCCATAGGGTGGGGTATGTCTTTTTCGGCGGCGGTGGGTTCTCTGCTCTGCCTGGCGTATTACTGGAGAAATGAGAAGAGACAAAAGTGAATGAAAGACAGACAGAAGGGGCGCTCTCTGAATAGCACGTTTAGAGAGGCCCCTTTTCAGTTCCTTACAGATTGTCAGAAGGTATCAGTGTGCTGACACCATTCCTCAGATTCTGGCGATTCCTTCCTCCACCGCAGTGTCGGCCACCGCTTTGGCGACAGCTCCGGCTACGGTTTTATCCAGAGCAGAGGGGATGATATTTTCCGGCCCAAGATGATCCTCCGGGATCATGGAGGCGATGGCGTAGGCTGCCCGCTGTTTCATGGTCTCTGTGATTTCTTTTGCCCGGACAGCCAGAGCACCCTTGAAGATGCCGGGGAAGACCAGAACGTTGTTGATCTGATTGGGGAAGTCAGAGCGGCCGGTTCCGATGACAGCGGCTCCTCCGGCTTTGGCCTCATCGGGCATGATCTCCGGGGTCGGATTGGCCATGGCAAAAACGATCCCCTGATTCATGGAAGCCACCATCTTGCGGGTGACAAGACCGGGGCGGGACACGCCGACGAAGGCGTCTGCCCCCTTCATGGCGTCTGCCAGCAGGCCGTGTTCTTTCCCCAGATTGCTGATGTGGGAGATCTCCTCCTGGCCGGGATTAAGGCCCTCGTCGCCCTCACAGATAATGCCGTTGATATCACACATAATGACATTGCCAAAGCCCATGCTGATCAGCAGCTTTCCGATGGCGATCCCGGCAGCGCCGGCGCCGTTGATGACGATCCGCATTTTGCCCATCTCTTTGCCGGTGACTTTCATGGCGTTGATCATGGCGGCAGCCACGACGATGGCTGTGCCGTGCTGGTCATCGTGGAAGACAGGGATATCGCAGAGCTCTTTCAGACGGCGCTCGATCTCAAAGCAGCGGGGAGCTGAGATGTCCTCCAGATTGATGCCGCCGAAGCTCTTTGAGATCAGGGCGATGGTCTGGACGATGGTGTCAGTGTCTTTGGAATCAATACAGATGGGGAAGGCGTCCACATCTCCAAACTCTTTAAAGAGAGCACATTTTCCTTCCATGACAGGCATTCCGGCTGCCGGGCCGATATCCCCTAAGCCCAGGACGGCTGTACCGTCGGTGATGACGGCCACCAGGTTGGAGCGGCGGGTCAGTTGGAAGGACTTCTCGTAGTCAGCGGCGATCTGGCGGCAGGGTTCCGCTACGCCGGGGGTGTACACCAGAGACAGCTCCTCCCTGGTTGTAATGTGCTTTCTGGAAATGACTTCGATTTTTCCTTTTAATTCATAGTGCAGTTTTAAAGATTCTTCATTGATGTTCATCGCGTTTGTTCTCCTTTACACCATTTGTTCTGGGTGGAAGACCTGGTCAAACTGTTCCGGCGTCAAAAAGCCCAGGGCGACGCAGGCCTCCTTGAGTGAAATATTTTCCCGGTAGGCTTTTTTGGCAGTTTTTGCGGCATTGTCATAGCCAATGTGGGGATTGAGACAGGTTACCAGCATCAGGGAGCGGTGAAGGTTTTCATCCATTTTTTCCCGGTTTGCTTTGATTCCGCAGACGCAGTGCTTCTCAAAGGAGACGATGGAGTCGGAGAGAAGACGGACGGACTGAAGGAAATTGTAGATGCAGACCGGCATATACACATTCAGCTCAAAGTTTCCCTGGGAAGCGGCCATCCCCACAGCCACATCGTTGGCCATGACCTGGACGGCTACCATGGTGACGGATTCACACTGGGTGGGGTTGACTTTTCCCGGCATGATGGAGCTTCCCGGCTCATTTTCCGGGATCGTGATCTCTCCCAGGCCACAGCGGGGGCCGCTGGCCAGCCAGCGGATGTCATTGGCGATCTTCATCAGGTTTGCAGCCAGAGCCTTTAGGGCGCCGTGGGCAAAGACGATGTCATCCTTGCTGGTGAGAGAGTGAAATTTATTGGGAGCGGTGACAAAATCGACTCCGGTGAGCTCAGAGACCGCTTTGGCCACCTCAGTGTCAAATCCCTTGGGGGCATTGAGGCCGGTGCCCACAGCGGTGCCGCCCAGGGCAAGCTCTTTCAGACCTTTCAGGCTGTCCTCCAGCATGGCGCGGGTTTTCTCCAGGCAGTTTCTCCACCCGCTGATCTCCTGGGAAAAGGCGATGGGGGTGGCATCCTGAAGATGGGTGCGGCCGGTTTTGATGATGCCCTGATTTTCTTCTTCCAGGCGGCGGAAGGCGGAAGTCAGCATATCCATAGCGGGGAACAGACGGTTCTGAATCTCCATCACTGCGGCAATGTGCATGGCAGTGGGGAAGGTGTCGTTGGAGCTCTGGGACATGTTGGCGTGATCGTTAGGGTGGAACAGCTTTTCCCCGGCGATCTCATTGCCGCGGTTGGCGATCACCTCGTTGACATTCATGTTGGACTGGGTGCCGCTTCCGGTCTGCCAGACAGCCAGCGGGAAATGCCGTTCCAGTTTTCCAGACAAAATTTCATCGCAGACCTGGGAGATGATCTCCATTCTCCGCTGGTCCAGTTTCCCCAGGCGGTGGTTCGCCATGGCGGCCGCTTTTTTTAAGATGGCAAAGGCGCGGATGACTTCCATAGGGATTTTTTCAATCCCGATTTCAAAATTTTCAAAGCTGCGCTCCGTCTGGGCGCCCCAGTATACATCTTTGGGGACTTTTACTTCGCCCATAGAGTCAGTTTCAATGCGGTATTCCATAAATCGCTTCCTCCGGTAATAAAATAAATATGATAAAGGTTTAAAAGGATCGCAAGTGCCTATTTCAAATGCTTTTCCATCCAGTCGGTGATTTCCTCCAGGCGCCGGATCCGCTGTTTCGGCCTTCCGTTGCGGCTCAGCTCATGGTTTTCACCCTTAAAGATACACATTTTTGCCTCCACGCCGTTTTCCACCAGGGCGCTGTACATCTGCAGGCCTTCGCTGAGAGGGCAGCGGAAATCCTCGTCGCTGTGGATAAACAGGGTGGGCGTCTTGACGTTGGGTGCATATTTCAGCGGAGAGTGTTCCCACATTCTCTCGGCGTCAGTCCAGGTGTAGCCCGCCATCTGATCCTTGACAAACCGGCTTCCGATGTCGGACGTGTGGGCCATGGAGATCCAGTTGGCGATGGAGCGCTGGCTGGCGGCAGCGCGGAACCGGTCGGTATGGCCGATGATCCAGTTGGTCATAAAGCCGCCGTAACTTCCGCCGGTAACGCCCAGGCGGCCGGGATCAATGTCGGGATAGCGCTCCAGGACAGTGGAGGTAAAGGCCATCAGGTCATCGTAATCCACTGTTCCGTATTTTCCTTTTACGTCGGCAAAGTCATTGCCCCGGCCATCGGAGCCGGTGGGATTCATAAAGAAGACGAAGTAGCCCATATTGGCCCACACCTGCATCTCGTGGAAAAAGACCTCCCCGTATACGGTCTTGGGGCCGCCGTGGATGTCCAGGATGGCCGGGTACTGCTTCCCCTTCTGGTAATCTCTGGGAGGGATGACCCATCCGAAGAGTTCCGTTCCCTCTCTGTAAAAATTGCATGGCTCCAGAGGCCGCACATCCTTTGTCTCCGTGACCCATCCATTAAACCTGGAGATTCTCTTCCGCTCTTTGGAGGAGAGGTCAAAGGCGTACAGCTCCTGGAGACGGCCGTCCTGCATTCCTCCATACAGGATGGTGCCGCTTGAAATATCCATGAAATCCACGCTGCCCGGGTATTCCAGGACCGGGGAGATCACGCCGTCCCTGGTCAGAGAGTAAACATGGCTGGAATTGATGCGGGTAGTGATAAAATAATAGGTATCGCCGTCAAGACAGGAGGTCTTTCCGCCGCCCAGACGGCAGTCGCTTCCCACGGTAGAGCTGAAGGAATCCTCATAGGACGCCAGGAGAGACAGCTTCCCGTCCTCTAAAAGATAGTACCAGGGATTTTCATGGGAGCCGTACTGTTTTTCGTCTGTTCCCAGCACCAGCAGACTGTCTCCCCAGGGCTGCAGGGAAAAGAGACAGAAATCCCCGGCTTCCATGAGCTGCCTGCTCTCTCCCGTGTCGATCTGGAAGGCCCAGATCCCCTGGCGGGAGATGCGGCGGGTCTGAAAATCCTCTCCAATATAATAAAGAAGAGAATGATCTTCGTTCAGTTTGGCGTCCCTGACTTCCACCAGCGGGCCGCTGACAGGGGTTAGGGTTTCCGTATCGCTTTCATACAGGAAGAGAGAGGTGCGGATCTTGTTGGTACAGCCCTTTCCGTTTCCGTAGAAGGGCAGTTCGTCCAAAACCTCATAATCCTTTTCCTCCTGCTTTTTTTGGAGCCGGTCTGCCTTTTCATGGCCATTCAGCAGATAGAGACCTGAAAAGTTCAAATCATAGCGAACCTGCAGTACATACCGCCCTCTGGAGATCTGCTGGATCCCGGTGACGGTCAGGGGAACGGAAAAGGCCCGGCAGGCCTCGCCGCCGGACAGGGGGAGGCGGTAAAATACCGTGCGCTCTTCGCCCTTCTGGACGGCATCCCGGTCTTCCCGCTCTCTCAGGGAGGCAAACAGGATTGTGCGGTCATCTTCCCAGAGGAAGAGCTTCTCATCGCCGGAACCGGTCAGGCGGGTATGGTTTTTGCCGTCCCACAGATACAGATGGTGTCTGTAGCCGTTGGCGGCCAGGTCACAGGAGGAGACGGCATAGACTGCCTGGCTGCCGTCCGGGGAATACTGGAGCCCGGACAGAAATTTGTAATCTAAGAAGTCTTTTAACAGAATTGGTTTTCTCATGGCAGGTGTTCCTTTCTGCCGACCGCAGCCGGCCTTCAGATGACGTTGGCAGGTGTTCCCTTGATCCAGCGGTCAATGTTGTCAAATACGATGGCGGCTCTTTTTACCAGGGCTTCTCTGGTGGCGAATGCCACGTGAGGAGTGGCGATCAGGTTTTTCGCGTTCAGCAGCGGGTGGTCCGCGGGGACGGGCGGCTCCATCTCAAACACATCGACACCGGCTCCGGCAATCTTTCCGCAATTTAAAGCGTCAGCCAGGGCCGCGCTGTCCACCACGGGGCCTCTGGCAGTGTTGATGAGGATGGCCGAAGGCTTCATGGAGGACAGTTCCTTCTCGCCGATCAGCCCCCGGGTCTCAGGGGTCAGCGGGGTGTGGAGGGAGACAATATCGCTGTTTTTCAAAAGGGTCTCAAGATCGGTGTAGGTGATGCCGGGGACGTCCTTTTTGGTGCGGCTGTAGGCCAGTACCCGGCAGCCGAAAGCCTGGGCGATGGAGGCCACCCGCAGGCCGATGGCGCCGGTTCCGATGATGCCGAAGGTCTTTCCCTCTAATTCAAAGCCGATCAGCCCCTCCTTGGTTCCCTCGCGGCGAACCGCCTCATTGCAGGGGATCAGATTCCGGTATAAGGCAACCACCATGCCAAAGACAAGATCAGCTACGGCTGCAGTAGAATACCCGGCGCAGTTGCACACCGTAATGCCTTTCTGACGGCAGGCGTCCATGGCGATATGATCGACACCGGTAAAGGCTACCGCCAGCATTTTTAAATTTGTGCAGCCGTTGATTACATCCGCGTTCAGCGGGAGATTGGAGACGGCGATGATATCCGCATCCCGGCCGCGGCTGATCAATGTATCTGTGTCGGAAACGCGGGTATCATAATAAGTAATTTCTATGTCCTGAGGCAGGACGGCCTGGGCCATAGAAAGCAGTTTGTCCTGGTCTACGCCCAGAGGTTCAATGATGACGAGCTTCATAAAAGCAATCCTCCTGTAGTCTTTTGCCATCATGATACCATAAAATGGCCGAATAAGCAAAAAAACCTGGAAGAAACTTGTATTTACAAAGATTTTTCCCTTGACAGAAAAACTCTTGGTGGATATAATAATGGGGCGTGCATCAAAGCGCGATACTTTTGGTGTGCAAAAAAGCTGAAGTACAGCAACCACAGTCAATATCATAGGAGGTGAAAAGAATGCCAACATTTAACCAGTTAGTAAGAAAGGGAAGACAGACCAGCGTTAAGAAGTCCACAGCTCCGGCTCTTCAGAAAGGATACAATTCTTTACAGAAGAAAGCGACGAACGTTTCTGCTCCGCAGAAGAGAGGTGTGTGCACCGCTGTTAAGACTGCTACCCCTAAGAAACCGAACTCTGCTCTGAGAAAGATCGCCAGAGTACGTCTTTCCAACGGCATCGAAGTAACAAGCTATATCCCCGGTGAGGGTCACAACTTACAGGAGCATAGCGTTGTACTGATCCGCGGCGGCCGTGTGAAGGACCTGCCCGGTACCAGATACCACATCATCAGAGGTACTCTTGATACAGCCGGCGTAGCCAACAGAAAGCAGGCTCGCTCCAAATACGGCGCAAAGAGACCGAAAGATAAAAAGTAATCATTAGCTGCAGAAATTGATTTGTAGGAAATGCCGGATAATGATATTGAACCTGTAGGTTGCAGGAGATAGAGATTACCTGCTGCGTAGACGCAGCAGACCGCGCATGAACGTGCCCACTGTAGCGGCTGAATAAGCTGCACGAAGCGTACGAGTACCGAAGATCTAATGAAAGACCACTGCTTCTGCCAGGCAGACGCGCGGTAATATTAAGGAGGGAAGTAACGTGCCACGTAAAGGACATACTCAGAAAAGAGACGTGCTGGCAGACCCGATCTACAACAATAAGGTTGTGACCAAGCTGATCAACAACATCATGTTGGACGGCAAGAAGGGTGTTGCCCAGAAGATCGTATACGGCGCATTTGAACGTGTTGCAGAGAAGACCGGAAAAGATGCC